>NZ_JBILQX010000084.1:0-14503 GCF_044372965.1 Elstera sp.
GTAGCCGGTCGAGCCATCCGGGCGGATCGGCACTTTCCGTTCCCAATGGACATAATCTTCTTTGCCTAAGATTTCCTCATTGATCTCAACCCCCCAGCCGGGGCGATCGGGGCGGAGTTCCAGATAGCCGTCTTTCGGCAAATAGGGGTCTTGCACGTAATAGGCCCCTTGATCGGGGCGAATTTCGGCCTTGGCGTTCGCATCCCCGCCCGCCTGGAACGTATAGCCGGGGCCTAGTGGCAGGCGATATTCGAGAATGCGGAAGTTGTGCTGGGAGGCGGAGAAATGCAGGTTTACGGCAGTTGCCAGCGGCCCCATCGGGTTGTGCGGCGCGACCGTCACATAATGGGCTTCGGCCAGGGCCGCGATTTTGCGCATTTCGAGCAAGCCGCCGACGACGCAGATATCGGGCTGAATGACATCCGCCCCGCGCGCTTGGAGAAGGCGCAGAAACTCGAAGCGGCTATAGAGCGATTCGCCCGTCGCCAGCGTGCATTTTAGCCCGCGCTTGAGTTCGCCCCAGGCTTCGACATTCTCAGGGCGAATCGGCTCTTCGAAGAACAAAGGATCATAGGGCGCGAGCGCATTACCTAACTGAATCGCCTGAGCAGGTTCGAAGATTTTCGCGTGGGCGTCGAAGGCGATCTCATATTCCGACTTCACCGTTTCGCGCAGTTGGCGGAAATACTCGGCGCTGGTCCGCACCACTTCGCCCCAACGATGGGTATGGATATTGACGCGGTAGGGGCTGAGCTTGAAGGCTTTGAAGCCCCAGCCTTCGTTAAGCGCGTCCATTTCGTCGCGCGCCTGGATCGGGTCCGGCGCGGTATAGACGCCCGCATAGACCTGCACCTTATCGCGCACATTCCCGCCCAAAAGCTTATAAACCGGCACGCCCAGGGCTTTGGCCGAGATATCCCACAGGCAATGGTCGATGACCGAAATCGCCGCCAGCCCCAGCGCCCCCGGCGGGAAGCGCGTTTGCTGCATCAGCATCATAATGAGATATTCGATGCGGCTGGGATCGTGCCCCTTAATCATCGGGAACAGATACTCCAGCAGCGGAAACAGCGCCTTATCCGGCCCGTGATTATAGCATTCGCCCCAGCCGGTAATGCCGTCGTCGGTATCGATGGCCACGATCACGCGCGGGCGGTCCTTATCGCGCGACATAAAGGCGCGCAAACGGTCGATTTTCATCTTTATCTCTGCCTATCCGGTGTAGCGCATGCGCTGATGGATGCTGTGGTTACGGGGGTCCGGGCGCGGAATGGCCGACAGCAACGCCTGGGTATAGGAGTGGGTGGGATTGGTGCAAACCTGCTCCGCCGGCCCCATTTCCACCAGCTTGCCGCGATACATTACCGCCACCCGGTCGCACATGTACCGAATGACGCCGATATCGTGGCTGATGAAGATATACGACAGGCCCAAACGGTCCTGGAGTTCCATCATCAAATCGAGCACCTGGGCGCGGATCGAGACATCCAGCGCCGAGGTGGCTTCATCGGCCACAATGATGCGCGGATTGAGCGAAATCGCCCGCGCCACGCCGATGCGCTGCCGTTGCCCGCCGGAGAAAGCGTGCGGATAGCGCTCGCGCCAATCGGGGTTGAGGCCAACCTGTTCCATCAAATGCGCAACACGGTCGTCCAACTCCTTGCCGGTGGCGATACCATTCACCAGCATCGGCTCGGCGATCACCTGGGCCACGGTCATGCGCGGGTTGAGCGAACTGATTGGATCTTGGAAGATCATGCGGATTTCGCGGCGGCACTCTTTAAGCTGCGCTTTATTCGCCGTGACCAGATCGACCGTGGTGCCATCGGCGCGGCGATAAATCGCCGAGCCTGCGGTCGGGTTATAAACCCGCAGCAGGCAGCGGCCCACGGTGGTTTTGCCCGACCCCGATTCGCCGACCACGCCCAAGGTTTCGCCCGGCTTTAGAAACAGCGACACATTATCGACGGCTTTTACCCCGGCAAACTGCATCGAGAGGTTCGTGACTTCCAGCACGGGGAGCAGATTTTCCGGCAGCGGCGGGCGCTTCAGGCGAATTTCGGCCTTTTGCTCCAGCTTCAGCACCGAGCCGATGAGCATGCGCGTATAATCATCCTGCGGCGCGTGGAAGATTTGATCCACCGGCCCGCTTTCCATGACTTTGCCGTGGTACATGACCAGCACGTCATCGGCAATCTCGGCCACCACCCCCATATCGTGGGTGATGAACATGACCGCCATGCCCTTTTCTTTTTGCAGGCGGCGGATGAGATCGATGATTTCGGCCTGAGTGGTCACGTCCAGCGCCGTGGTCGGCTCATCGGCAATGAGCAACAAGGGATCGCAGGCCAGCGACATGGCGATCATCACGCGCTGGCGCATGCCGCCCGAAAATTCGAAGGTATAGCGGTCAATCGCCTGCTCCGGCCGAGGGATTTCCACCTGCCGCAACAACTCGATGCAGCGTTCGCGCGCCTCGGCTTTCGACATGCCGAGATGCAGGCGCAGCACTTCGATAATCTGATTGCCGACCGTATGGATCGGTGAGAGCGAGGACATGGGCTCTTGGAAGATCATCGCAATATCGCGGCCGCGAATCTGGCGAATATCTTTGGAGCGCGGGTCGAGTTTGGCGAGATCGACCGTGGTACCATCGCTCCGGTGCCAGATCATCTCCCCGCCGGTAATGCGGCCCGGCGCATCGACGATCTGCAAAATCGACCGAGCGGTCACGCTCTTGCCCGAGCCGCTCTCGCCAACGATGCACAGGGTTTTACCGCGTTCCAGAGAAAAGGACACACCATCGACGGCCTTCACTAAGCCGCTGCGCGTCGGGAACTGCGTTTGAAGGTTCCGAACCTCCAGCAAAACCCCGGTTGTGGGTTTGGGGTGGACCAAGCGCAAGGGAGCCTCTTTTCTCATTTGTTGTACGGATCGGCGGCGTCGCGCAATCCGTCTCCCAGGAAGTTGAGGGCAACGACCGCCAACACCACGGCAACGCCGGGGGCGAACAGCCAGGGGGCGGTGGCAATCGAGCGAATATTCTGGGCTTCGCGCAGCAGCACGCCCCAGGAAATCGTCGGCGGTTGCAGGCCGAGCCCGAGGAAGCTCAGCGAGGTTTCCGCCAAAATCATCGCCGGGATCGCCAGCGTGATCGAGGCGATGATGTGGCTGGCAAAACTGGGCAGCATATGGCGGAAAATGATGCGGCTTTCGCTCGCCCCATCCAGCCGCGCCGCCGTCACAAACTCTTCCGTGCGCAGGCTGAGGAAGCGCCCCCGGACGACGCGGGCGAGCTGCGCCCAGCCGGTCAGCGAGAGAATGACGGTAATCATGAAGTAATTCAGCGTGGCGGGCCAATCCTGCGGCAGCGCCGCCGAGAGCGCGAGCCAGATTGGAATCGAGGGCAGCGCCAGCACGAATTCGATAACGCGCTGAATGACGAAATCCGCCTTGCCGCCGTAATAGCCGGAAATCCCGCCGAGAATGATCCCGAGCGTCAACGACAAGAACACGCCGATCAGCCCGACCGACAGCGAAATCTGCGTGCCTTCGACCATACGGGAAAAGACGCAGCGGCCCAGCCGGTCCGCCCCGAGCAGAAAGACCGGACGGGTCGAATCGGTCGGTGCAAACAGATGGGTGGTGGAGGAAATAACCCCGAGGATTTTATACTCGTAGCCCTGGCCGAAGAAATTCAGATAGGTCTTGCGGCCCGCATCCTCCACATAGACCGGCGCGAGCGAGACGGGGTCGCGCTTTAAGACCATCTGATAAACGTAAGGCCGGAAGGCCCAGCTTCCATCCGGGGCGGTATCGATGAAATGCAGGCTTTGCGGCGGCTGGAAGGCCGAGCGCGCATCCTGTTTCGCGGGCTCATTGATGGCGAAAAAGCCGGGCGCGACGGCGACGAGATAGAGGAAACTGGTGACAGCCAGCCCCACCATCGCCAGCCGGTGACGGCGGAAGGCCCACCACATCAGGTGCCACTGGGAGGCAACGACGAATTTTGTGCGGTCTACCGCGAGTGCAACGTCGGTCATAATCTACTCCAGCCGAATACGGGGGTCGGCGAGGGCAAGAAGAATATCGCTGAGCAGGGAGCCAACGAGGGTGAGCGCGCAAATCAGCAGCACGAAGGCTCCGGCCAGATACATGTCTTGGCTCATCAGCGATTGCAGCAGCAGCGGCCCTGCGGTCGGCAGGTTCAGCACGATGGCAACGATGATCGAGCCCGAAATCAGGTTCGGCAGCAACCAGGCCAGCGTCGAGATGAAAGGGTTCAGCGCCACGCGCACGGGGTATTTCATCAGCAAATGAAATTCCGACAGGCCCTTCGCCCGTGCCGTCGTTACATACGGCTTATTTAACTCGTCCAGCATATTGGCGCGCATAACGCGGATCAGGCTGGCCGTGCCGGAAATGGCGAGGATGATGACCGGAATCCAGAGATGGTGGATGAGATCGACGACGCGACCCCAACTCCAGGGCGCTTGGATATATTCGTCGGAAAACAGCCCGCCGACCTCTTGGCCGAACTCGACCACGGCCACATACATCAGCACGAGTGCGAGCAGAAAGCTCGGCACGGCCAAGCCGATAAAGCTGAACATGGTGACGATGTAATCGCCGATGGAATATTTCTTCACGGCGGAGAAAATGCCGATGGGCAGGGCGATGCCCCAGGTCGCAATCAGCGTCGAGAAGGTGAGAATCAGCGTGAGCGCCATCCGCTCCCAAATCAACTCGCCGACCGGCTGCTGCCACTCGAAGCTCATACCAAAATCGCCCGCCGTGACGATATTGATGATCCATTTGAAATATTGCACGAGCATCGGTTGATCGAGGCCAAAGCGCTCGCGTAAGGCCAGCGCCGCCGCTTGATCGACCACTTCGTTCGAGGAGGCGAGCGTTGCGATATAGGTGGTGACGAAGTCGCCGGGCGGAAGCTGAATGAGGACGAAGGCCAAGAAGCTGATGACAATCAGCGACGGGATCATCCAGAGCAGCCGGGTGAGAATAAAACGGGCCATCGGCTAAGGTTCCATTGAAAGATTGGCACTCCCCCCACAGCGTAAAGCCGCAGGGGGACGCCAGGGCAGCTAGGCCTTGAAGAAATACTGCGCGGGTAGCGTCGGCGCCGGGTTCGGGTACGACCAGCTATCCGGCATCTTCTCGGGCACATTCAGCAGATTGTTTTTGCACACGCCGAAGGAATTAACGCCCAAGCAAACCCCCACCGTTTCGAACGCCTCATAGGTCAGATCGAGCATCTGCTTGACCAGGTCGGCGCGCTTGGCGAGATCGGTGGTGCCGCGCGCTTGGTCGAACAGGGCCATGCGCCTCTTTTGGCTTTCGGGGGGCTCTTCGCCCTGCTTGCCGCCCGACACGAACCAATTGGCCCAAGGAATCGCATAGCGCGAGCCTTGCGGATGGTAGGCGAGATAGTCGCGCGGATCGAACATCAGATCGAGGCCGCCCGACCCGGACCAGGAGGCGGCGTCATGGTCGTTATTATCGCCGCGCGTGTAATAGAGCGCGCGTTCGATGGTATTGACCTTAATATCGATCCCAATATCGGCCCAATGGCGCTTCACCAGTTCCAGCGCATCCACCTGATCGGGGTAGAGCGTCGGGATCACGTCGATCCCGAAAAACACCTTCTGCCCATCGGGGCGCAGGCGGAAGCCTTGGCTGTCTTTCTTATCATAGCCGAGCTTATCGAGAATCGCTTTGGCCTGGGGCACATCGAACTCAGTGTACTGCTTGGCAAGCTTCGCGTGGTGCCAGGGATGGCCGGGGCGCGGGCTGGTCTGGTAGGGCTCGGACTGGCCGAGGTAGACCAGCTCGATGATTTCTTGGCGGTTGATGCCGAGGGAAAGCGCGCGGCGGAATTCCTTATTCCCCAGCATTTCCCGCATTTTCGGGTCTTTGTGGAGAATATTCAGATGAATCTGCACCTGCTGGGCATTAGCCGCAATCAGTTCGACCAGATGATAATCGCCGCGCTTGGTGTTCTGCGACAGGGTGGGCTTATTGGCGAGCGAGTTGATATGGCGATCCTGATAGTCGATCTTACCGCCGACCACGTCGAGCATCAGCGATTCCACGTCTTGGGAAATCGAGTAGCTGATTTGATCGATATAGGGCAGTTGGCGGCCCTGTTGATCGACTTGCCAGAAATAAGGATTGCGCACGGCAACAACGCGCGTCGCCCCGCCGGTATAGGGTTCTTTAATAACCCACGGGTCCATGACCGGGCGTTCCGGGTTGCCCCAGCGCGAGGCGATTTCGATATCACCGCATTTGGCGCGGAACAGCGTCGGCCAGTCTGAAACCCCGGCGGCTTTCACGACCTCATCGAGCTTGGGATTATATTTCGGGTGGAACTGGCTGGCGTAATGTTTGGCGAACAGCGTCGTATGCTGCCCCAGCGGCGTTGCCAGATTTTCGAGGAACAGCGCATAGGGCGCGGCGAAGGTGAATTTCACCGTGGTATCGTCGATTTTCTCGCAGACGACCGTTTTGCCGCCGATGACCAGTTGCGAGGGCGTGGCCTTATAAAGCTCGGTATTCTTCACGCAATCTTCGATGGCAAAAACGATATCATCCGCCGTAAACGGCTTACCGTCGGACCATTTCAGGCCCTTGCGTAGGTAGAAGGTGAATTGGGTTGCATCGGCGCTCACGTCCCATTTATGGGCGAGGTTCGGCACAACGCCGGTGAATTCGACGTTCCAGCGCACGAGGTTCTGCGGGCCGATAACCTTCAGAATACCGTTATGGTCGGAAGAGCCGCGCAAGCCGCGCCGCAATGAGCCGCCGTAGCGCCCAAGTTCCTTCACTGTCACCACATCCGGATTTTCCGGCAAGCGCTGAGCGAGCGGCGGCAATTTGCCGTCGGCCACCAGCTTCGCCAGATCGGGCGATTCCTTAGCGGCTGCCGCCTGCGCGAAGCTCATGGACGGCATCAACGAGAGGGCCGCCGCACTCGCGGCCCCTTTCAACAGGCTGCGGCGATCCAGGCTCAGCGCCGAGAAAGCGTTGGTATCGATATCAGACGGGGTCATAGGTTTCCTCCCTTAAGGAATTTTTGGTTTGGACCATTGTGTCTGGTGACTATGCGGATTGCGCTATCTGGGGGGATCAGGACACTCCGATATGAACGCTGGTGCTGAGCGTCTGCCCCGCCGCCAGCGTTAAAAAGCCGGTCTTGGCCACGCCCTTTGCCGCCAGATTAAAGGCATCGGCAACGTGGCTAACGGGCTCCAGGCAGGCATAGGCCCCGCCCTCGGGCACATGGAAGACGAGGTGATCCAAGGGCGCGCTCGCCGTTACGGTAACGCGAGCCCCCTCAATCCGCCGCAACACGGCAATTCCTTGCCAGCCGGCGAAATAGCGCGTGCTGCCCTGGGAGCCCTGGACGCAGTGCACCGCGCCGCCCGCGACGGGAGATAGGGAAATCGCCAACCCGTCGGCGTCGGCGCGCCACTCGGACTTTGTGATGAAATCGATTTCATCACCCGGCGAGACAACCAAAAACGGGTGTAGGCCCATACCCACCGGCATAGGGTCCGTGCCAACATTCGTCACGGACAGATCAATCGACAGGCCATCGGGGGCAATGCGGAGCGTTTGAACCGCTATAAAGGCCCAAGGCCACGCATCCGCATCTGGCGAATGGGTATAGCTCATCTGGGCGGTTGTCGGAGTCGCGTTGCTTAAATCCCAACGGCGCTGATGGGTAAAGCCGTGATGGGCATGGGGCAGGCACGCGGGATGGGGGCGCAGGGCAATCGTGCGCCCGTCGACGCTAAACTGGGCGTTCCGAATCCGGTTCGACCAAGGAACCAAAGGATAGCACCCCCCTTTCGGCCAAAAATCAGGATCGAACGGCGTCCGCGTCAGCGGAAGAAGAATATCCAGCGGCGTGCGGCCCGGCGGCGCAAAGCGCAAGCTGGCAATGCGCCCCCTGCCTGCGGCCAAAGGCAGGCCGACAGAAATCCTGCTTGGATTTCATGGGTTTCTTGCAACGACCGAGCCGAAGCGAAACCTTGAGAAATTGCCAGCGCCCCCATCGTCGCCTCCTGTCGCGGCTAACGCCGCCCACGGAATCTTCCGCTCCGTTTTCCTCTAAGGACAGTGTGTAAAGTTGCCAAAGTTGTCAATTGCCAAACATTATTTGCCTTACAATTTTAGAATAATGGTTCCACGTCGCGCGGCAATCGAAATCCGACTGCCGCGCGAATGGGTAAAAATTTTCGCGGTGAAATGCCGATCAAACCGCCAAGGGATTCGGAAAATCATGATATAGGCTGATCGAAACGACAGCTCCCCGGCCTCGGCGATTCGGCCCGAGCGGGCACCGGCGGCGATGCTTGGAAACTCGGCGCTGAGAAAGCTGGACTAGGGGATCCGGTGGGCGGCGGTTTCAGCCGCGCCTTAGGTGCCAACCAGCCGGGCGACGAAACGGTTCACCTGTTCGTGCAGCCCGACGAAATTTTCCTCCAGGCTGCGGATACCCGTATTGAGATGGGTCGCAGCGTCGCCATTGCGTTGAGCGGATTGGGCCACATCGTGCACATGCTCGCGCAGCTTTTCGGTGCCATAGGCGGCTTGCTGCACCGCGCGGCTAATATCGTTGGTGGCGGAGCTTTGCTCCTCCACCGCCGCCGCAATCGAGGTGCTGATTTCGTTGAGGCTTAGAATGGTCTTGGCGATATCATCGATTTCCGTAGCGGCGGTCGTGGTCGACGATTGGATGGAATTCACCAGCAGCGTGATTTCCTCCGTCGCCTTCGCCGTCTGACCGGCAAGATTTTTCACTTCGTTGGCCACCACGGCAAAGCCGCGCCCGGCGTCCCCGGCACGGGCGGCTTCAATCGTGGCGTTCAGCGCGAGCAGATTGGTTTGCCCGGCGATGGAACCAATCAGAGTGAGCACATCGCCGATGCGGTTGGCGTCTTGCACCAGCTTCGTCATCATCGCCACGGTTTCTTCAATGCGGCGGTTGGCATTGCCGGAAACACGGTTGGAATTATCGGCCTGTCCGGCGATTTCGCGGATGGAGGCGGCGAGTTGTTCCACGGCGGCCGCAACGGTTTGCACATTCGCCGTAACCGATTCGGCGGCGCGCGCCGCCTCGTTGCTGATGGTGACATTATCATTGGCACTGACGGCAACCGAACCAACCGATTCCGTCATCACTTCCGCCGTGCCGCTGACGGCGTGGAGGACTTGGCCCACATCCGCGTCGAAATCCGCCGCGACCGATTTCAGCGCCGCAAGCCGCATCCGCTCAGCCTCGGCCCGCAGGTGCACTTGCTCCTGCTCCAGACGAAGTTTATCGACGGCGTTTTCCTTAAAGGTTTGCACGGCGGCGGCCATATGCCCAACCTCGTCCTGCCGGTTGCGGGCGGGAACCGATACATCGAGCTTCCCGCTGGCAAGATCGGCCATCACGCGGGTCATGCGCGTGATCGGCTTGGTGACGCCGCGCACGATGACCACCAGCACCGCCGACACCAGTAGCAGCGCGGCAAGACACACCAGCGCCGTCATCAGAACCGTCTCGCGGGCTTCGGCCAACAGGCGGGCGGTGCTCAGGCGCACTTCCACTTGCCCGATGATCGAGGTTTTCTTGCCCTCGGTGCGCGAAATCGGGCAGGATTCAACCACCAAGCTCGGATCGACCGGGCCGAGTTTACCGTGTTCGGTAAAGCTTTTGCCGTTAGCGTCGAAAATCACGCTGCCGACGTAATCGGGGTCCAGCGTCAGCGATGCGAGCACTTTTGAGGCGGCGTCGGCGTCGATATTCCACAAGGCTTCCCCCGCCCCGCCCGAAAGCACGACGCTGACCATCTGCGCCCGCTCCTGCAAGGCGCTGCGGGCCGACCGCAGGGTGAAATAGGACAGGGCGACCGTTGCCAATATGGCAATCGTGGTCAGCAGGAGCGCGATGGGAATAAGCACGCGCACCGTCAGGCTGCTGCGGAAGAAAGTCAGCATGGAAATTTCCTTTCCTGTCGTCGCGACATCAGTTGGTCGGCGCGCGCCGGCCCAGCGCGAGAATCGAACTATCATCGGTTTGCGGGGTGGTGCCGACGAACCGGCTGAACTGATCGCGCAGATGCGCTATCAGGGCATCGGGCGCGGCGGATGCGCTATCGCCGAGACCGCGCTTTAGCTTTTGATCGCCGAAGCTGAGGCCCTGGGCATCGCTGGCGTCGGTTAATCCGGCGGACAGAAAGACCAAGGCCGTGTCGGCCTCAAGCTGCCCTGGGCTCTCGGTATAGAGCGCGTCAGCGCGGCGGGCGAGCGGGCGACCCCGGTCGACAGAAAGGGCGACTAACCCGCGCCGAGGATCGACCAGCAATGGATCGACTGCCCCGGCGCTGGCAAGCCGGTAGTCGCCCGTCTCCGGCGTTAGCGCCAGCAGGCTGAGGGCGACCGGCGGGCAGGTCCAACCGTCGACGCTGCGGCTCAAACTTTGATTAAGCTCCGTCAAGACCTGAGCCGGGCCAAGCTCTGCCCGGTCGATCAGAGTGCGCAGGTGTAGCAGAACATAGGCGGCGGCGAGCGAGGCCGCAGGTCCCGCCGCCTCAATCGTGCAGAGCGCCGCCCACAGCGGCCCGCCATCGCGGCGATGAACTAGCGAAATATCGCCCCCGCCGTGGGTCGCCGGATGGGTGAAAGCGGCGACGCTGGCTCCCAACCGCTGCGGATCAAGCGCCGCCGGATCGGTTTGCAGCAGGGCGTGCAAGGCTTTGACCGCCCGATATTCCGTTTGGCGCTGATCGATTTGGCTAACCGCCGCGCGCTTCAGGCGGCGCATTTCCAGGCAGGCACTCACCCGCTCGTCGAGCAGGCGCACATTAAACGGTTTGGGCAAATAGCCTTCGGCCCCCAAATCGAGGCACTGAACGATTTCCTCCATATTGGTCATGGAGGAGATAACAATCACCGGCGTATCAATCAGCAACCCATCGCGCTTTAAGCGGCGCAGCACCTCAACCCCGCTAACCCGCGGTAAATTTAGGTCGAGTAAGACCAGATCGAAGCGTTCGGCCTTGGCAAGATCGATCGCGACGCGCCCGTCGCCCGCGCAAGTCAGATCGTGAAACCCGGCGCGGCGCAGGTAAAGCTCGATCAACTGCTGACTAAACCCATCATCCTCCACGATCAACAGTCGGTCGGGGCGCGGCAGCGGTTGGGGCTCGGGGGCAGGCGCGAGGGGCGCGGGCGAAAGCACCGACATGGTCGTTCTTCCTGATCGTCAAACGGGTCATCGGCAAGAGCGAGGCGCAGATTCGCAAAAACCTGTGATATCCGCACCGCCCGATGGGCTTGCGCACTATTTCGCCAGGAAAAACTTCCCCAGGGGAAACGGCCCAAGCCACCGCCCCTTCTAGCAAGGGCTTCATTTTAAGACAATTTACAATAATGTTACGGCGCGTCATACGGCCTTATCTCGGAAAAATGTCATTTTCGCGGGATATATTTTTTCTCAATATCGATTGATCGGCAAATTCTTGGAAAAGCTTTTGATTTATACTATCAGCATGACTGTATAAATCTAAAATAATTGCCTTTTCTTTTGTTTGCATAATTCGATAATAGCAAACCTTATAGGTGCAAAGGCGAACCATGATCGATCTTAAGTTAGAAAAACAGACAGTCCTTTACAATATTCTCAATACGCCGCCCCGTATCTGGCCGCACAATCATTCCTATATTGAGCCCGTCTTTTCCAAAGGGTTTTTCGGCGGGATTCGTGCCCATCTACCGCCCGCCGAGGCCTATACCCCCCTGGGCGCAACGGGCAAGGTTGCCGAGGGCGATTACGGCATGCGCTCGGGCTTTTTGCTCGATGCCCCGCATAAAGCGCGCGTCAGCCCTGCGGTCGGCGCGTTCTGGCAAGCGCTGTTCGATGGGGTTTTCGATGCCGAGTTTTCCGATACGCTGGTAGCTCATTTCCGCCCCCAAATCGCGGCCCGCTTGGCCGCCGAGGGCGTGGCCTGGCCGACCGAGATTAAGCGCGACATGATCTTGGTCCGCGATACCAGTTCGGACGGGGTAAAAATCCACACCTCCGATCCAAAAAACCTGATTACCCTGCTGTTCTATTTGCCGGAGGACGCGCGCTACGCGCCTTGCGGCACCACGCTCTATCTTCCGAAACAGCGCGATTTTCGCTGCTGGGGTGGCCCGCATCATGGGTTTGAAAATTTCGACAAAGTTTGGACGGCCCCATTCTTGCCAAACAGCCTGTTTATGTTCGTGAAAAGCAACGACAGTTTCCACGGGGTCGAGCCGATCCAGATCGATGGGATGCGCCGGGATTTGCTGCTGTTTTACGTTCACCGTTAAGCATCAAAAAAAGGGGCCAGAGATATTCTGGCCCCTCTCCAATAGCTCACCCCGACCGGCTTAGCTTTCCAGCGCGGCTTCCGGCGGCGGCGTGATATTATGTTGTTTAGCGGCGGCTCCCGAGACGAACAATTGCGGCTTCGGCAGAATGACCGGCAGCGTGGCGGGGTCGGCCCCTTTGAAAATCTTCAGGGCTTGTTCGGCGGCGGCATGGCCCATCGCCTCGTTCGACGGCACATAGGCCGCAAGCCAACCCGCCAGCGTATAGGTTTGGGTGCCGCCGTAGAGGCGGACCTTGTCGCCGACCGCGTCCTGAACTTCCTTGGCAACCGAGGCAAGGTAATTGTCGGCCCCGGCATAGAGCGAGTCGACGACAATTTTACCCGATTTAATCTCTTCCAGCACATCCTTGAGGGCGGTCGTGTCGGGGGTCACGCGGCGGGAGATTACATTCACGCCCGCCTTCTGCGCCCAATCGCGAACCTCACGTTCGATGATATTCGAATTCGGTTCGCGCGAGTTGAACAGAACCAGCAGATCCTTAATGGGTTTCAGCTTGGTGAAAGTATCGAATTGCATCGTGATCGGCACGCCATTGGTCACGCCGGTAATATTGGCGCCCGGCGCGTCCTTCGCCGCAACCAGGTTTGCCCCGACCGGATCAAAGACGATGTTGAAAACAACCGGCGTATTATTCTTGACCGTCGCCTTCGTCACCTGCGTCGAAACCGTACCGTAGCTATAAATCAGATCAAATTTCTTAGCGACGATATCGCCCTCAACGCCGCGAATCGCCGTAGCAAGCTTGGAGCGATCTTGATCGGCGTTAATTTCCGAATAATGAATTTTTGCACCCGAGTCCTTCAACTTCTGGGCGAAAGCCTTATCCGCCGGCATCCAGTTTTTCCACAAAACCATCAGCACGTTCTTTTCTTGTGCTAAGGCAGAGGTTGCCGATAGAGCGGAAATAATGCTGGCCGAAACCAAAGTTGCTTTAAGGATTTTAAAAAACATGGGAAAAGCCTCGTTGCAATCGTAGGGCGGCAGCGGATACAGCCTGTATTGCGAGTGTATAGGAATAATCACCGTTAATCACAATTTACAATTTTATGACTAGCGCTATTCGCCCTTGCACCGTGCGCCAGAATCCTTAAAAACCAATTTGGATATTCGAGCGACGGTAAATCTTCAGGCCCGTCGTGTACTTTTTCAAAGGATATCGGCCCCGGGATGACCTCGCACAGGCAACGGCTTTGGCCGGTTAAGCTTTCGTTTTTGGCGCTGGTCGCTGCGGACGCCGTTGGCGTGTCGTTTCTGCCGGTCTACGCGCGGGATTTGGGGCAAGTCTGGGGAGTGTTAGCGCCCGAAACGGCTGCCGGGCTGCCCGTCTCGCTGTTCTGGTTGATGGTCGCGGCGGCGCAACTCACGGTGCCGCTGTGGCTACCCGAACGCGGCCAGCGCGGGTTGATGCGCGCAGCGCTAGCTACCGTGGGCCTGTGCCTGTTCGGGGCCGCCCTCGCCGCTTCCGTCGAAATGCTGATCCTGTGCCGCGCGGTCGCGGGGTTCGCCTATGGGGTGGCGATGATCCTCGTCCAGGATGCACTGCTGCGTGCCTATCCGCCGGAAGCGCGCACCGAGGCGTCGGGCCTCTATCTCAGTTTGTTTTTCGGCGGCACGCTGGCCGGAACCCTCGCGGGGGGAACGTTGGCGGCAGAAATCGGCTATCCTGCCACCCTGGCCGCTGGGGCGGCCCTGGCGCTAGGCGGCCTGATCCCCGCTCACGCCCTCCGCGACGCCCACGACCCGCGCCGCCCATCCATTGGCCTGGGCCCGCTGTTGCGCAATGGCCGCTTGCTGGCGCTGGTCCTGCTCGCGGCGATCCCCTCGCGGTTGGTCATCGGCGCGTTTCTCTACTACCTCGTGCCGCTGCATCTGCACGATCACGGCTTTAAGGCGGACCGAATCGGCTGGGTTTTGATGGTCTATGGCCTCGTGCTCGTGCTGCTGGCAACGCCGATTGCCCGGATGATCGACCGGCGCAACCAGCCCTTCACCTTTACGCTGCTCGGCCTTTTGGGCTCAGCGCTCGCGATGGCGATGATCCCGATCGGTGGGGGTGGGCTCGCCGTCGCCG
>NZ_JBILQX010000085.1:0-14444 GCF_044372965.1 Elstera sp.
AGCTAACACGACCCGTCTAGAGTGAATTGGTGCCATAATTTGGCACCAAATATGCTAAACTTCGAAAATGAACATCCGCGTCCGACATGATTCCATCGTGCGCATCCTTCGGCGCAACGGCACCTCCACGGTCAATGATTTGGCGGAGGAAGTTGGGGCTTCACGGCGAACGGTGCTGCGCGACATCGTGGCCTTGCGCGACCAAGGTTTCGTGATCCATTCCGAATCCGGCCGGGGCGGCGGGCTTCAGCTTGATCCAGAATCGGTGCAAACCACGGCTCGGCTCTCCGTGACGGAGGTGTTCGCGCTGCTGATCAGCGTGGCCGCAATGCGCGCAGCCCGGTCCCTGCCCTTTTCCGACCTTGCTGATTCGGGGCTTGCCAAAATCGAGAAGAGCCTGCCTGCGGAGAAGGTGCGCGACCTGCGCCGACTTCTTGATTGCCTGTATGTCGGGCAACTGTCGCCCAAACAGGATATTTCGAACCTGGGGGGGATCGATCCGCTTCTACTGCCCGCCTTCGAAACAGCATTTCTCCAACGGCTACACCTGCGGTTCCACTACCGGGACGCGAAAGGCGTGGAAACCCTCCGCGAGGTCGAGCCCCAGGCCCTTCTGATCCTACCGCCCCTCTGGTATCTCGTGGCCTGGGATGCCGCCCGCGACGATTTCCGCCACTTCCGCATGGACAGGATCAGCACGCCGGAGATCGTAGAGGGAACGCAGTTTCGCCGACGGCACGTCCCTTTTGACGACGATGTTTGCCCGTTTGGGGAGTTGCCTCAAGGTCTTTAAAGACAGGTAACGGGCGAGCATCGACGCGGACGCCGCCCTGCGCTCGACCAACGCCAAGTTCGACCGGCGGTTTCGGTTTATCCAAACAGCGGTGACGGCGGACGGGAAGTCGGTCGAGGGGGCGAGTTTGGCGGAGATGGATGCGCTGTGGCAGGCGGCGAAGGGGACTTCATTACCCTCCAGATTACAATCCTAAGTATAGACTTGAGTTTGTATATTGATGAACCCAGTAAGCGTATTCAAGTCCGTGCTTATAGTCTTTTAACCCAGAATTACGTATTCCATTTACTTGTGTCTCTGCAATAGATTTAACGGACCGTATCGCTTTTTCTACGGTTGAAGAAGTTATATTTTCCAAATATTTCTTGTGAATCAGATGTGCTTTCAACCCCCGCCCCGCCCTGGCGTCATCTGATACGAAATCATCGCCGACGTTCGGGGGAATATTGAACAGTAACTGCAATTCGGCCCGGTCAGGAACGATAAAACCAAAATCATGCGCCTTCTCTCCCACAGGGATACGGTTATCTTCGACAATCAGTAAATAGCCATTGTCAGATAGGAGGCGATCAATCGGCGCTCCTTTTTTAAATAGATTGACCCACTTATCGGGTGAAATCTCATGAAGAACGTTACAGAGAAGAACGATATCAAAACTGCCTATTAATGATTCGGTAGACTGAATATAATCAATCATATTATTTGCATACCGTGCATCTGGATTATCATAATATCGAGCAATAACCGCCTTGCACTCGCGCGCATGATTGGGGTGCGCATCGAATGCAAAATAGTCGAATTTGTCTTCTGGTTTCTTCGATGCTTTTTCTGCCAATTCGGCCAAACCATCCAAAATTCGACCTCGACCAGCCCCATAGTCGAGCAACCGAAGCCGCTCCCTATTTTCGAGATTCGAGAGAACGCGATATATTTGGTTATTCTGGGCGTCGCCAGTTGTTGAGCCGACGACGCCCGGGGGCATAAGGCATTGAACTGCATAATTTATTTGGGCGAGAATCTCAGGAAGTTCCGTGAAGCTCCGTAATTCGTTGATGCGGTCTTGGTCGCCCAATAGACTTTTCAAGACGTGTTCAGGTGTGCGCCCAGCACGTTTTACTGAACCGTTTTCAACAAACCAGAGAGAGTTTTGATCCTTTGCATGAATATAACTAATAAGAGGCACCGAATGAGTTGCAATAAAAAATTGTGCTTCCGGTGCTATAGCCTCCAACTCGGTAATGAAATCTATAACAGCAGATGGGTGTAAATGATTTTCTGGTTCATCTAAAAATAAAGTTAATCCGTCCAATTTACTAGATTGAAAGTGGAGGGCAACAACTATTTGCATGCAGACCCTCTGACCATCGGAAAGGTTGGCAGTGTCAATATCGGATTCAAATATGTTCAAATTTTCCCCAGTTAAAATTATTTTTGTATTCATAATTTTTTCGAAAATTGTCAATAATCGATTAAATTCATCTTTAACTTCTTGGCATTTTGATTCAGTTGCATCTATGTAACCGTTGCTATAGGTATTAAATTTCTTAAACAGACGATCTATGTATGCCAATGAGATTGCATTGTAATTCACTAGCGGCTCTGCCCTTAATTTTTGAATGAGATATTCATATTGCCTATCATTCACATCACGATGTGATTGCAGGGGACCAGATTTTGGTACAAAGTGTAAGATCTCAGGTTTATTTTCATTTATTTCAAAATAGTTATTTATTATTGATAAAATCCTTTTCTTGTCTTCTATTTCATTTCGAAGATGGGTGGTATTCAAAAAATCAACCTCTTCCCGCATTCGAAGTTTTTCCGATAGATAATCTATTGACTCGTATAAATCATCTATGCTGTTGCAATTATTTTTATAAACTGTCAGAAGAGAATCGATTAGGCTTAGTACTCGAGATTTTCCTGATCCATTTTTTCCAGAAAAAACAACAAATTTTCCGATGTTCTTCATATCAATATGGGCAAGGCCCATCTGTTGGGTCTCACTAAGAGGTATATTGATGCTTTTAATCATCTATCTATCCTTTCGTCTTAATAAAAAAACTATTTAAAATAGAATAAAAATAATGTCAATCCCCTAAACCCCCACCACCATCCCATCAAACCCCGGCTCCACCCCGTCCGGCAGCGTAGCCTTCAGCGTCGCATAATCCATATCTTCGTTCATATGGGTGAGAATGGCGCGCTTCGGTTTGACGGTGGCGATCCACTCTAGCGTGCGGGCGAGGTGGCTGTGGGTGGTGTGCGGCGTGGGGCGGAAGGCGTCGACGATCCACAGGTCGAGGCCTTCATACTGCGCCAGCACCTCGGGCGGCATATTCACCACGTCGGTTGAATAGGCCATGCGCCCGAAGCGGTAGCCGTAGGTGCGGATGAAGCCATGGTCTTGATCGACGGCGGTAATGGCAACCCCAGCGGCGGTGAAGGGGCCGGGGGCGATGGGGCGACCATCGAGGCAGGGTTTGAAGAAGAAGGTTACGCCCTCGGGCAAGGGCGCGAGCGCATAGCCAAAAGCGCGCTGGGCGTGCTCGATGGTTTCCGGCGGGCCGTAGGCGGGAATGGCGGCATTCATGAAGCGGTTAATCATCCGCACGTCGTCGATGCCATTCATATGGTCGGCGTGGGCGTGGGTCCACAGCAGCGCGTCGAGGCGGCGGGAGCCGGTCATCAGCAGTTGCTCGCGCAGGTCCGGCGAGGTATCGACCAAAATCGTCACCGCCTCCCCGCTCCCTTCCGGGTCGGCAGGCTCGATTTCCACCAAGATCGACGCGCGGCGGCGGCGGTTTTTCGGCTCACTCGGGTCGCAACTGCCCCAGATGCCGCCGACGAGCGGCACCCCGCCCGACGCCCCGCTGCCGAGAATGGTGATTTTCACGCGGCCTGCTCCAACAGGGCCGCGCGCGGCACCTTATTGAACAGGGTGAAGAAATTTGCCGTGGTCGCTTCCGCCAGGGCGTCGATGGAAACGCCCTTCAGCCCGGCGACGCATTCGGCGGTTTTGCGGGTGAAAGCGGGCTCATTACGCTTGCCGCGATGGGGGATCGGCGCGAGATAGGGCGAATCGGTCTCGACTAGCAGTTTTTCCAACGGCACCGCCTCGGCAACCGTCTGTTTCAGATCGGCGGCGCTTTTGAAGGTGATGATGCCGGAAATGGAAATATAGAACCCCATCGCAAGGCAGGCTTCTGCCAGCCGCCGCGTGCCGGTGAAACAATGGATCACGCCCGTGAACGGCCCGTGGGCGAGTTCGCTTTCGAGCAGGCTGATCGTATCATCATCGGCGTCGCGCGTGTGAATGACCATCGGCAGGCCGGTACGGCGGGCGGCGTCGCAATGCGCCCGAAAACTCTTTTGCTGAAGCTCGCGCGGGCTATGGTCGTAGAAATAATCAAGGCCCGTCTCGCCAATCGCCACCACTTTCGGGTGATGGGTTTCGGCGATCAAGGTTTCTGCCGCATAGCCCCAATCATTCTCGGCCTCGTGCGGATGAACCCCGACGGAGCAGTAGATATTGGGGAAACGTTCGGCCACGCCGCGCACCGTGGGGAAAGCGTGCAGCTTGGTGCCGATGGTCAGCATCAGCCCCACCCCCGCCGCCCCGGCCCGGCTAACGACGCCGTCAAGATCCTCGGCGAAATCGGGGAAATCCAGGTGGCAATGGCTATCGACGAGCAGGGTCACGAGGCCGCCCCCTCTTCTTCCGCAACCCAGCGCGGGAACACGCCCTGCGGCGCGGGCAATTCCGTGCCGGGCACGAGGCGGGTTGCGTAATGGGCAAAGCTGCGCGCCTCGGGGGCTATCGCCACCTGATCGAGCAGCTTTTCGCCCGATGCGGGCATGACCGGCTGAACGATGAGGCCCAATTGCCGGATCACATCGGCCAGCACATAGAGCACCGTTTCCATGCGGGCGAAATCGGTCTTGCGCAGGGTCCAGGGGGCTTGCTGATCGACGTAGCGATTCGCGGCGACCACGACTTCCCAAATCGCCTCAAGCCCCCGGTGGAAGGCTTGTTCGAGGAAGCTCGCGCGCACGCTCTCGTGCAAAGCCGCTGCCGCGTTCAACATCTCGTGATCGGCCTCGGTGAAAGCCCCCGGCGTCGGCACTTTGCCGCCGCAGTTCTTGGCAATCATCGACAGAACGCGCTGGGCTAAGTTGCCGAGATCATTAGCGAGATCGGTGTTGATCCGCTTGACCATCTGGGCATGGCTGAAGTCGCCGTCATTTCCGAAGGAGATTTCCCGCAAGAGGAAATAGCGCACGGGATCAAGCCCATAGGTATCGATCAACACCAACGGGTCGATGACATTGCCCAAGGATTTAGAAATCTTCTGACCCTCGTTCGTCCACCAGCCGTGGGCGAACACGCGCCCCGGCACCGGCAGATCGGCGGCCATCAGAAAAGCGGGCCAGAAGACGGCGTGGAAGCGCAGAATATCCTTGCCGACCATATGCAGCGCCGGCGGCCAGAAATCCTGATAAAGCGCGCCGGTTTCATCGGGATAACCGAGGGCGCTCAGGTAATTCGTCAGCGCGTCGAACCACACATACATAATGTGTTTATCATCGCCCGGAACGGGCACGCCCCAGGAAAAGCTGGTGCGCGAGACGGACAGATCTTGCAGGCCGCTTTTCACGAAGCTCAACACCTCATTGCGGCGCGAGCGCGGGGCGATGAAATCCGGGTTCGCCTCGTAGAATTCCAGCAGCTTTTCGCCCCAATTGGAGAGGCGGAAGAAGTAGCTGGGCTCCGTCACCCACTCCACGTCGGCCCCGGTCGGGGCTTTCTTGCCGGTGGGGGTTTCGATGAGTTCGGACTCGGCGTAATAGGCTTCGTCGCGGATCGCATACCAGCCTTCGTAAGCCCCCAAATAGATTTCGCCCTTCTCCATTAGGCGCGTCCACAGGGCTTGGCAGGCCGCGTAATGGCGCGGCTCCGTGGTGCGGATGAAATCGTCGTTCGTGAAATTCATCCGCGCGGCGAGGTCGCGGAAATTCTGCGAGACTTTATCGGTAAAGGCTTTCGGCTCGATCCCCGCCGCTGCCGCCGATTTTTCCACCTTCTGGCCGTGCTCGTCAGTGCCGGTCAGAAAATGCACTTTCGTGCCGTCCAGGCGCAGGAAGCGGGCCAGCACGTCACACGCGAGCGTCGTATAGGCATGGCCGATATGGGGCTTATCGTTCACATAATAGATCGGCGTGGTCAGGTAATAGCGGGCTACGGCGGACTGCGGCGCGGTCATGGAAATTCCTTCAGAATTATCGTCGCTGGGTCAGAGGCAGAAGGGCCGAGAGAACCGCCTGTTTGCGGTCGAGGTTAAGCCCGTCCGTCTGCCGAAAAAGCTGAGCGTTTTTTTCCCACACCTCGATCAATCGATCAAGGCTTCCCGCCGCGCGCAAGACCGCTTCCGCTGCTTGGGCTTCGCCCGGCAAATCATTGGGAACGCTCCCCGTTCGGGCCGAATGGCGGATGACGCGCATCAGCCACGCATCGAATTGGTCAATAAAACTGCGATATTGGGCGTCGGCGGCGGCTTTGCCGAGCTTTTCGGCAAAGCTGTGCAGGGTGGCGGGATCGCCATTCGGGGCTTGGCGAAGGAGCCCCAGAAGATCAGTCAGCACGCTGCGCGTATCGGGATCAGCCAGCATCAGGGCGCGACCGGGGGCACCATCCGCCAAGGTAATGGCGATAGGATCGAGCGGTTCGCCCTCCAAAACCGCTTCTGCCGCCGTGCGGACATCCTCCGCCGATAGCGGCCCGAAGCGCAGCATTCGGCAGCGCGAACGGATCGTGGGCAGCAGGCGGCCCGGCGTATGGCTCACGAGAATCAGCAGCGCGCGCTTGGGTGGCTCCTCCAAAATCTTCAGCAAGGCATTGGCCGCATTGGTATTCATCTCGTCGGCGCTATCAATGAGCACAATGCGCCAGCCGCCCTGCGAGGCGGTGAGATGCAGGAACTGGCTAATCTCGCGGACTTGATCGACGCTGATCGCCGACTTCATCTTGTCGCGCTTTTCGTCCATCTCCCGCTCGATCACCAGCAGATCGGGGTGGGAGCCCACGGCGATTTGACGGACGGCGGGATGATCGGCGTCGACCGTAAGGCTGGTAACGGGAGCGCTATCGCCGAACAGGCTGGGGCCGCTATCCGCCCCGCCGCCGGTGAGCAGAAACCGCGCCATGCGGTAGGCGAAGGTCGCTTTTCCCACGCCCGGCGGGCCGGTCAGCAGCCAGGCTTGCGGGACGCGATCCCCGGACAGCGCATCGCTCACCAGCCGTTCATTGGCGGTATGCCCAACAAGCGTAAGGGTTTCGCGGGGCGGGCGCATTAGGCGAGATCGGGGAAGCGAGCGCAGACGGCGGCGGCTATCCGGGCGCTCACAGCCTCCGGCGAGCCCTCCGCATCGATCCGCTGGAACCGTTCGGGCTCAGCTTCGGCAAGCGCGGCAAAGCCCTCGGCAACGCGCCGATGAAACGCGAAATCGAGCCCTTCGAAGCGCGCTTCCCCGCCCTTGCGCTGGGTTGCCCGGCGCAGCCCCTCTTCCAAGGGCAGATCGAGCCACAGGGTTAGGCTTGGTAGAAGCCCATCGGTGGCAATGTCCTGCAAGTTTTGCAGCAATGGCAGCGGCAGGCCCCGGCCATAGCCTTGATAGGCCAGCGTCGAATCGGCGAAACGGTCGCAGAGCACCCAAGCCCCGGATTCCAAGGCAGGAAGAATGGTTTTGCGAACGTGATCGCGGCGGGCAGCGGAAACCAGCAGGGCTTCGGTCGCCCCGTCCCAGCGGTCCGCCGCGCCCGTCACGAACAGCGCCCGGATTTCCTCCGCTCCCGGCGAGCCGCCGGGCTCGCGGGTGACAACAACGGTTTCGGCCCGCGCCCGCAGCCAATCCGCAAGGCGCGCGATTTGCGTGGATTTCCCCCCGCCCTCGCCGCCCTCAAAGCTGATGAAGCGCGCCATTTCATTGTGTTGGGCCATCGGCTATTGGGCCGACCCCAGAACGTAATGCCGCATCGCCGCGCCGACCCGCCCGAACAGGCCGAGTTCCGGCACGTCGGCGGCGGCGACCAGCGGGATTTCAATTGGATCGGTGCCGGGGGCCGTAACCACGAGCTTACCAACCGTCTGGCCTTTGAGTACGGGGGCTTCGACCGGCCCGTCGAATTTCGCCACCGCCACCATATCCTTGCGCAACCGGCGCGGCAGGGTGACATAGGCCGAGTCCTTCACCGTCACGCTTACGGAGGGCTGCGCTCCGAGCCAGACGGGAACATCGGTCAGCGGATCGCCGGGTTTACCGACGAGGTACGAATCGAACTCGCGGAAGCCCCAATCCATGAGACGAGCGGTTTCCTGGGCGCGGTCTTTGAGCGATTTCAAACCGTTAACGACCAGAACTAACCGCCGCCCCTCGCGCACCGCCGAGCCGGTTAAACCATAGCCTGCAATTTCGGTATGGCCCGTTTTCAGCCCATCGGCCCCCGGAAAATCATAGAGCAGCGGATTGCGATTGCCCTGCTTGATATTATTGAAGGTGTACTCGCGCTGCGCATACATTCCGTAATATTCGGGGAAGTTCCGAATTGTCGAGAGTGCTAGAACCGCCAAATCATGTGCGGTGGTCCAATGGTCGGGGACGGGCCAACCCGAGGCATTGCGGAAGTTACTATCCGTCATACCAATGATTTTGGCGTGGCGGTTCATTTCGTCGGCAAAAGCTTCCTCAGTGCCCGAAATCCCCTCGGCGAGGGCCACGCAAGCGTCATTCCCGGAGGCAATCACCGCGCCGTGCAGCAAATCCTGCACCGTCACGCGGGAGCCGACTTCGATGAACATTTTCGACCCCCCCGTCCGCCAAGCTTTTTCGGACACGGTCATTTCGTCCGTCATCTTCAAATCGCCCTTTTTGAGCTTTTCGAAAACGATATGCGTCGTCAGCATCTTCGTCATCGACGAGGGATACATGCGCTGATCGGCATTCTTATCCATCAGGATCGTGCCGGTACTGGCATCGATCAGCAGCGCGTGCGTGCCGGTGGTTTCGATGACGGGCCAGCCCTTGGCGTTCACGGTCGGCGCGGGCGGCGGCGGCGGGGTCTGAGTCGGCGGCTTCGCGGGGGCTGCCTTCGCCGCAGGAGCGGGTTTCGTAGCGGGCGGCTTGTTACCCTGCGGCTGTTGTTGTGCGGCGGCGGGCTGGGCCGTTAGGGCCATCGCCACCACAATCGCCCCGAAGACGATGTTGGACAGACGCTGCCGCCGTCCGAAAATATTGAGGCCGAAAATCTCGCGCATCGCCCGGTCCTCCTTCACTCATTCCACCACGAGGCGGGCATCGGGATAGCCGCCGCGATTAATAACATCATCCAAGGTACGGTCGCCATCATCCACGCTGGCGAGCGGGCCGATCCGGACGCGCTGTAGGCGCTGACCACTGGCGGCGACGATGGGCTGAACGACGACCTTGCCAAAGCCGTAGCCGTTAAGCCGCTCGCTCAGAACCCGCGCCCCCGATTCGCTGGAAAGCGCCGCCACTTGAACAAATAATTGTGTCCGTTTCGGGGTCGTTGTCGCGCCGGGGCCGGTTGGATCGGGCGGCGGCGCGATGACCGGCTGCGTCCCGGTGATCGGGGCTTGACCGGTGCCGGGCGGGGGCGATCCGCCAGGGATTGGGCTGGTCTTAACCCCGCTCGGCGCGTCTAACCGTTCAACGGCGACACTGCTGCGGGGGGCGGCATTGGCTTTGGGATCGGTCGGCGGCGGTGTCACGCGCGCGATCAAAGTGCCGCTGCCCTTGCTGGCGGCATCGGACGCGGTACGGCCTTGGCTGCGCAGTGCGTCGGCAATCTGGCGCGATTCTTCCGTTAACACCTGCACGCGTACCCGCGCCGTACCCGCCTGATCGAAGCCGAGCAACTGGGCGCCCCGCCGGGAGATATCGATAATCCGGCCGCGGGCGTAAGGGCCGCGATCATTGATGCGCAGGACAACCGTGCGGCCGTTATCAAGATTGGTCACGCGCACGAAACTCGGCATCGGCAAAGTCCGATGCGCCGCCGTCATTTCGTTTTGATCATAATCTTCGCCGTTGGCGGTGAGCTTGGCGTGAAATCCCGGCCCGTACCAGGAGGCAACACCGCTTTCGTCGTAGTTAAAATCCTCAGACGGATAATAGGTGACGCCGTTGATTTGATACGGTGCGCCGACCTTATAGACAGCTTTTTCCGGCACCTGTGCGGTAATCGACCCGCCGGGTGTGGTGGTTGGCCCGGTTGTCGGTCCGCGCGAGCCGCCGCCACAGGCCGCAAGCCCCGCCGCCATGAGACCGACAAGCCCCAGCCGCAGCGTTGACTGGATGGGAGAAAATTGCACCGCCGTCACCATAATCCGCTTAACCATCCCCAATCCGATCTGCCAGCAAGCCAACCGCCGTGGCGAAATAGGTCGATCTGTTCCAATCCATCAAGGTACGAAAATTGTCATAGACCAAATAAGACGGCCCCTCAGGGCCATCGGGTTGGATGAGCGAGGCGTCGAGGCCCGCAGGCCCCGTCAGCTTTTGCCCATCGGGGCGGGTAATACCGAGCGCCGCCCAGTCGTTCAAGGATTTACGGGTTTTTACGCCAATAAGATCACTCGGCACGGGGAGCGATGCGCGCACTTCTCGCCCCCAGCGCATATCTTGCCGCCAGCCAACACTTGCGAGATAATTGGCGATGGAGGCGAATACGTCGCGCGGATTGTTCCAAACATCGCGTTTGCCATCGCCGTCGCCGTCTTTGGCGTATTTTAGATAGCTCGACGGCATAAACTGCGATTGCCCCATCGCCCCGGCCCAGGAGCCGCGCATTTGGCTAACCGTCGCTTCGCCCCGCTCGACGATGGTGAGGGCGGCGAGCAGTTCGCCCGTAAAAAACGCCTGCCGACGGCCCTCGTAGGCGAGGGTTGCGAGCGCCGGAATGATGGCAAAACCGCCCTGCCCGCGCCCAAAATCGCTCTCGACCGCCCAAAGTGCCAGAATGAAGGGAGCCGGAACGCCGCTTTCCGCTGAAACGGCTTTAAGGGCTGCCCGATGCAGCACGGCGCGCTCCTTAGCGGCCTTCACCCGCGCGTCGCTCACCACGCCCCGGCGGTAGGTTTCGAACCGAATGGTTTTTTCCGGCTGACGCTGATCCAACTCCAGCACGCGGGGGATCGGGGCGATTCCCGTCAGCGCGGCATCCAGGGTGCGCGGTGAAATGCCCTTTTGCGCGGCGTCGAGACGAAATCCCGCCAGCCAATCGGCAAAGCTAGCCTTCTCTTGCGCCGCAACCGGCTGGGCGAGCAGCAGTGCCGCGATGATGGCGGCCCCTCGGCTGATCTTAACCCCCGTCCCTCGCATTGCCGCGCCCCATACTCGTCGTGTATCCGCTCTTCTCGCACAGGTGGGCGTATGACGCAATCACCCGCGCTTATTACGGAGCCGGAAAGAAGCTTTCGGTGCGCCCCAGAGCCCAGTAATACGTAAGGCCAATCCACTCCCGGCTTGCCCAATAAAAATTTTGCAGACCGCTAAGCAAATCGAAACTAATGCGGCTTTCCGGCCAGGAGCCATAATCGACCGGATAGGGCACCACCGGCCAGCCTTGCTTGCGGAAAATTCCCACGGCGCGCGGCATGTGATAGGCGCTTGTGACGAGCAACCAAACCTCGCCCGGCTGGGGTTTGACCAGCGCCGCGCTATAGCGGGCGTTTTCATCGGTATTGCGCGATACGCGCTCGAAGATTACCCGCGCGGGATCGAACCCGACCATGGGCAAAAACCGGTCGCGGACCACATCCGCTTCGCGCACGGCATCGTCGCCATCGATATTCGCAGAGCCGCCCGTCATCACCAGTTTTGCCAAAGGATAGCGCCGCCCGAGATCGACCAGCGCTAGGAGCCGCTCGCCCGCGTCCGAAATCACCAGCGTGTCGAACGCGCCCGAGCGGTTGGTATCCACTGCCCCGCCGAGGACGATGACGCCATCGACTTTGCCAAGCTTAGCCAGATCGGGTTGGGGAAATCGATTTTCGAGCGCGGCCAGTATGGCGTTCGGCACCGGCGTAAGCGTGAGTGTGCCGCAGATCAGCACCAACAGCGTCAGCAGCACCGCCAAGAGCTTCCGCCACCCCAGCAGCGCCGTCACTGCGGCCAATACAACCAGCAGGCCCAGGATATTCGCCGGGTTGACGATGATCCACAGGAGTTTTGAGACAACAAAGGCCATGCGGTGCATCCGTTCCAAAACAAGTGGCCGTGACCATAGTGCCCTTTACCCCCAGCGTCACTCTCCCCATGAAGGCTTGACCCAAGCGGGAGGGCAACGGCAGGGTAGAATTTTCCCGTTCGGAATCCGGTTCGATGTCGCTGCGGATCAAGCTCATCATCGCCCTGCTCAGCACTAGCCTGGTATCGGTGGCCGTCATGTGGGCCGTCGCCTACGAGCGGCTGGATCGGCGCTTCGGGACGATCGTGCAAACCGCATCGGCGCGTAATTTTCGTGGGGATGTTGCGGCCTATTGGCTTACCTACGGCTCGTTGGAGGCCGCCGCCCGAGCGGAACCTCTTACCCAGTTCATTGGGCGCCGGCGAGGCATTTTGGCCGCGCGCGGGATCTTCGGCGATACGGGGGATGTCGATGCTGCCGAGGCGATTCCGCCATATCGTCCGGGAATGTCTGGAGTTGGGCCAGGCGGAGGGCCGGGAGGCGGAGCACGCGGCGGCCCTGGGGGCGGCCCTGGGGCCGGACCGGGCGGAGATCGACCGCCGCCGCGGGGGGACGGCCAGCGCCCACCCCCACCGGGAGGCCCTGAGGGGGGCGAGGGCGGCGGTTTCCGGCCGATCTTCCGCTTCACGCTATTCGATCCTGATGGGTTTGTGCTGAACGCCCGCACCGCCGAGACGCCGCCGAGCGAGCGGGTTAAGGCGAGCGCCGAGGACCGCGCGAAAGCGGTGCCGATCATCGTAAAAGGCCAAACCATTGCCTATCTCTCGGTTGCCGGTGAAGCGAATTATACCGCGACCGATCGGGCCTATCTGGCGGCGACGCAAAATGCCCTGGCCTGGGGGATTGGCGCTGCCGGGATCATGGCGCTTGTCATGGGGTTGCTGGCCGGGCGCTATTTAACCCGCTCCTTGCGCCCGCTCACGCTCGCGCTTGCCAATATGGGCGACGGGGCGATACGCCAGCAGGTGCCCGTCACCTCCCGCGACGAAATCGGCGCGCTGGCGCAAGCGTTTAACCAGATGAGCGAAGACCTCGCCAAAAGCCACGCGGAGTTGCACGAATCCCACCGCCGGATCAGCGAGCAAGCCCAGCAACTCTACGAAGCTAGCATCCGCGACGCGCTGACGGGCCTGTATAACCGCCGGTACTTCGATGAAACCGTCACCCGAATCGCAACCGAGACGGCGGCCAACGCCGCGCCCTTGTCGCTTGCGATTACCGATATCGATTTCTTCAAGCGCATCAACGATCACTATTCCCATGCCACGGGCGACGCCGTGCTGCGCATCATCGGGAAGATCCTGCGCGCCGAAACGCGGGAGGAAGATATTGTGGCCCGCTACGGCGGCGAAGAATTCACCCTCGCCTTCCCCAACACCGACCTTCCCACCGCCGTTAGCCTGTGCGAGCGCCTGCGCCGGAGCGTGGAAGCCTACCCGTGGGAAACCGTCGCCACGACCTTGCGCGTCACCCTTAGCCTCGGCGTCGCGGCGCATGAAAATGGTGTAACGCCGGAAGAGACACTGAAAGTCGCCGATCAGCGGCTCTATTGGGCGAAGGGCAACGGGCGCAATCGCGTCTGTGATCGGGAAGATCTATCGCGGGAGAGTGTTGCCACGCTCGCGTAACGCTTGGGCGGCAAGCCAGGTTTTCACCGCCGTCACCGACGTTGGATGGCGGGGTTTACGCGGATGGATCAGGTAGAAATCCGCGCCGCCGCGCAGCGAAACCGTTGGAAACAGCCGCAAAAGCCGCCCGGACTGAAGATCATCCGCCACGAAAAAATTCGCCGCCAGCGCCAAGCCCTGCCCGGCGATCGCGGCATCGATGGCAAGGGCGGTTTGATTGAAGCGAATATTCTTCGCGGGCAATGCGGACGCGCCGGGGGCGGCGGAATCCAGAAACTGCGGCCAAAAATTATGGGAATCGTGCAGCAGCGTATAGGCGCTCAACCCCGCCCGATCCAGGGGAAGCCCGAGTTTTTCCACCAGCAGCGGGCTTGCGACCGCAACGATCTGTTGCTCGAACAGGAGTTCCGCCACCACTTCCGGGCCGAACGGCGGCGTGCCATAGCGGACCGCCAAATCCACCGCTTCATTCTGAAAATTCGAGAGCCGGTCGGTGGCGAGAATGCGCAGGTCGATATCCGGGTGCGCCGCCGTAAACTCGGGCAGGCGCGGAAGCAGCCATTTTGCGGCAAAGCTGGGGGTGACGCTGATGGTGAGATGCGCCGGTTCGGGCCGTAGTACCGCCGTTGCGTCCGCCATCATCTCCAAGGCGCGGCGGATGTCGGTGATATAGGTGCGCCCCGCCCCGGTCAGCGCCAAGCGGCGCGGCAGCCGTTCGAACAGCGCAAGGCCTAGCTCCGCCTCCAGCCCGCGAATT
>NZ_JBILQX010000282.1:0-3264 GCF_044372965.1 Elstera sp.
GTCGTCCTTCGCCAACAGCCTCCTCGATGACGCGGTCATGCTCTCTGATCGGCATATTATTATTCAGGATCTGCCTGAGCTACGCACGCGCGCGCCGAACTGCACGACCTTCTTTACACGTGCGTCAAACCCGCCGATCACGGCGCAATTCAATCTTTTCCTCGCCCTGCGCAACCGCCCCGACCGCATCCATGTCGGCGAGTGCCGCGACGGCGAGACCCTGCTTCAACTCTTCAAGGCGTGGAACACTGGCCATCCTGGCGGCTTGACAACGCTGCACGCTGATAGCGCCGAGGACGCGCTCTATCGCATTGAAGACCTCTTCGGCGAGGTGACCCAACAGACGCCGTATCGCCAGATCACCCGGACCGTTGGCCTCGTCGTCGAGATTCGTAAAACGCCGACGGGGCGCAAAGTCACTCGTATGATCAGCGATATCCGCCATGAACCCGGCGTCGGTTACCGATTCCAAGAGGTCGCAGCGGCCTAGCATACAGTCGTAATAATTGAAGCTGCTTGCTTAAAACCTCTTGCCTGGAGAATCCAGGCTATGTTAACGAACAAAATGCGTGATATCGGGCGTGGGTGCAAACCATGCTCACTCGCGAAGTTCTAGGTGAAGCTACCGGGCCGTAAAAGCGGACTAGAACCGGGACCACCAGAGCGACCAGATCCCACCGCAGCCCTTTGGGCCAGGCGGCACATAGTGGACCTGGAGGCGGAGCCCTCGCGAACGGCTGATTGGTCCTCTACGCGACCGCCGAAAACCATACCCCCCATTTCCCTGTACGCCACAGGAGTGTCTATGACCACGCGCTTAAAGCGCTTGGCCCGCTCGAGCTTTGTGCTCGTTCTGGCCTGCGCACACCCGGAATCCGTCTTCGCCTCAACCGGCGGCTCGCTCCCTTGGAGTAGTCCGCTCGAAACGCTCGCCAATTATGCCAGCGGTCCCTTCGTGCGCATCGGCGTTTCCATTATCACCGTTCTTCTGGTGTTGGGCTTCATCGCGGCCGAAGAGCGCATGCCAAAATGGCTGTCGATGGTTGGTCGATGGGTCGTCGGCGGTGTCGTGCTGGGTACGCTCACCACCTGGGCGCTTCCGTTCTTGGGGATCAGCAGCGGGGCGCTGCTGCCATGAGCCAGCACCGCGAGCCTTTACGGCGCATTGGCACCGAGCGGATTACGATTATGGGCGTGCCGCGGAAGTGGTTTCTCATCTATTTCGGCGTCGCCGTTATCGTCTTTCAATTTTATAACAATAAGCTGGTCGGTTTCTTAGCCGCGCTGGGGTTTTTCTTCCTGGCCCATATCCCCGCAAGCATCCTTGCTGAGCGCGATCCGTATTTTTTCCATTTGCTCTGGCGCTCGCTCGCCGAGCGCAAGATCTACGAGGCTTAGGATGGGGATTGAAGCGCTCCTCGCCAGCCGGTCGCGGGCCGAACGGGTTAAAGATGACCTTGATCCCCGCCGCAAGGTCGCCGATCTGCTGCCTTGGGCGGCGATCGTCGGTCCAGGCGCTGTGCTGTGCAAGGACGGCAGCTTTCTGCGTTTCGCAACCTACAGCGGTCCTGACCTCGACAGTCTGACCGATGCAGAACGCGACGCCTTCGGCTTTCGCGTCAGCCGCCTGGTCGCGCGCCTCGGCACGGGCTATGCCGCTTGGGCGGAAATCCTCAAGCACGAGGCCGAACCCTACCCCGAGAGCGCTTGGCCCTGCGAGGCCGCAGGGCTCATCGATGCCGAGTTTCGCGAAGGCTATGGCAAAGCCGGGAACCGCTTCATCAGCCGCTACTATTTCGTCATCCACTACCTGCCCCCGCCCGAGGAAGAGCGCAAAATCGCGGCCTTCTTCATCAAGAATGCGACGCGCAAAGAGACCAATTACGCCGACGTGCTGAAGCTCTTTATCGAGACGACCGATACCTGGTTTGCGCTGGCCAAAAAAAGCCTGCCGCAGTTCCGCGCGCTCGGTGACGATGAGCTTTACACCTACCTCTGCGCAATGGTCGGCGAGCAGTTTCATGAGCGCCGCTTGCCCGGTTTTGGGCACTACCTAGACTATCTCGCGGCCTCGGTCGATATCACGCCCGGCCATGAGCCCAAGATTGGCGCGCGCCACCTGCGCTCGATCAGCCTGCGCGCCTTTCCCCATACAACGATTATGGCCGTGCTGGCCGCGGTCGATCATTTGGCCATCGAGATGCGCTTCTCGACCCGCTGGATTGGCCTTGACCGCGGCGATGCCGCCAGTGCCCTCACCCGCATCCGCACCAAATGGTACAGCAAGCGTAATAGCGCAAAACAGCTGCTCACCAGTGGCGGCAATCTCGAAGAAACGCGCCTTCAGAACCCGGAAGCCATGCTTCGCACCGATGAGGCCAATGCCGCCCTGTCGGATCTTGCTGAAGCGCGATCCTCGCAAGGCTTGGCCAGTTTTACTTTCATTGTCTCCGGTGCAACCGCCAGCGAAGCTGACGAGCGCGCCAAGGCGGTGATTCATGCGGTCGACGGGTGCGGGTTCGTCGCCAAAGTCGAGACCTTCAACGCTTTCGACGCCTGGCGCGGCACGCTGCCCGGCAATGCTCGGGCCAATGTCCGTCAGCCGCTCATCAGTTCAGTCAATTTTGCCCATATGGCACCGCTGACCTCGATCTGGCCGGGCGACGCGACCAATACCCATTGGAACGGTCCGGCGCTGATCTACGCGAAAACCGCCGGGGCGGCGACGTTCCGCGTTAATCTGCACGTCGGCGACGTTGGCCATACCCTCATTCTCGGCAAAACCGGGGCGGGGAAAAGCTTTTGCCTGAACACGATCATCGCCCAAGCCCTCCGATACCCCGGCATTCGCATCGTCGGCATCGATAAGGATGGCTCAAGCCGAGCGACGACGCTTTCGATGGGCGGCCATTTTCACGACCTGTCGAACCGGAATTTTGCGGGCTTCCAGCCGCTGCGGAATATTCATATCCCCGAGGTGCGCGATTGGGCGCAACGCTGGCTCGAACTCATTTGCGAGAAGGGCCTGAGGCAGCCGCTGACGACAAAACAAGCCTCGGCGCTCACGAATGCGCTCGACGGCATGGCTGGGGCTCCGCTCGATAGCCGCACGCTCGGGCTGTGCCGCGCCTTCGTTCAAGACAGCGACCTGAAGATTGCCCTCGATCCGTACTGCGACGGCGGCCCCTATGCCTATCTCTTCGACCGAGCGGGCGACTATCTCCAGGATCATTTTTGGCAGGTCTTCGAATTGGGGGCGATCCA
>NZ_JBILQX010000087.1:0-14371 GCF_044372965.1 Elstera sp.
TAGTGGTCATGTCGGCTGAGATGTATGAAGATGATGGTGCGGGCGGCGATCGTCACATGATGGGTCGCCGTCGCCTAAGCGGCAAAAAATTGATGCTGTATATTTTGCTGCCGCTGCTGATCATCGCACTTGCGGTCGGGGGACTGTATTTCTCCGGCATTCTGGGCAAGGTCCTGGGCAGTGTAGGGATTGGCGGTGCACCCGTAGCGTCGGCAGCACCGACGGGGAAAGAAGCGCGTTCCTTGAACGTCGTTTACTACCCGCTGCCCGATCTGCTGGTGAACCTGCGCAGCGATACGCCGCGCCCAGCTTTCCTCAAGCTGAAGATCAGCTTGGAGCTAAGCTCGGAAGACGAGCGTAAGGAAGTGGAAAAGAAGCTTCCGCGGGTTCTGGATACCTTCCAGACGTATCTGCGTGAGCTGCGTCCGGATCAATTGCAAGGTGCGCAAGCCATGTTCCGCCTTCGGGAAGAACTTTTGGCCCGCGTGAATGCGGTGATCCGTCCGGTCCAAGTTAAAGAAGTTTTGTTTACCGAAATCGTGGTACAATAGCGCCCTTCTTAATGAGGGCGCGATCAGGCACGAAAGCTTCGCAAGAGGAGCGGGATGATGGGCGGTCCGTTGGATGATCAGGACGACGATCTGCTAGCTGCTGAATGGGCGGCTTTGGCGGATGGGGACGCAGGCGGCGACGATGATTTTGCATCGGCGGGCGGCGGCGGCGAGACCGGCGGGGCACCCGCGCGGGTTCTGAACCAAGACGAGATCGACAGTCTGCTCGGCTTTGATGACGGGTCGGCGGGCGCTTCGGACGGGTCGGGCATTGCCGCCATCGTCAATTCGGCACTCGTTTCTTATGAACGTTTGCCGATGCTCGAAGTGGTGTTCGACCGTTTGGTTCGCATGATGTCCACATCATTGCGTAACTTTACGTCCGACAATGTCGAAGTCAGCCTCGACAATATCACCTCGATCCGCTTCGGCGACTATCTCAACTCCATTCCGTTACCGGCTATGCTGTCGGTGTTTAAGGCGGAAGAGTGGGATAACTTTGGTCTGCTGACCATCGATAGCGCGCTGATCTATTCGATCGTCGATGTGCTTCTGGGCGGTCGCCGGGGCACAGCGGCGATGCGAATCGAAGGGCGGCCTTACACGACGATTGAACGCACGCTGGTCGAGCGCATGGTTCATGTCGTGCTGGGGGATTTGTCGGCGGCGTTTGATCCGCTGTCGCCGGTGACCTTCCGGTTCGACCGGTTGGAAACCAATCCGCGCTTTGCCGCGATTGCCCGGCCGGCCAATGCGGCGGTTCTCGCTCGCCTGCGTATCGATATGGATGACCGCGGCGGTCGCCTTGAACTGCTGCTGCCCTATGCCACCTTGGAGCCGGTTCGCGAAATTCTCCTCCAAATGTTTATGGGGGAAAAATTTGGACGCGACTCAATCTGGGAAAACCATTTGGCGGGCGAACTGTGGCACACCGATGTCAGCATCGAAGCCGTGCTGGAAGAAACCCCTTCCTATTTGCGCGAAGTCCTTGCATGGGAGCCGGGAACTCAGGTCATCTTCAACTGCACACCGGAAAGCCCGGTTATGTTGCGGTCGGGGGGTGTGGCCATGTTCAAGGGTAAAGTTGGGCAGCGCAACAATCACATCGCGGTGAAGATCGAATCCCGCACTCAAAAGGAGTAGTCCCGCGATGATGACGATTGGATTTTATCTCAATGTAATTGTCGCTCTCTTATTGGTGGCGACGGTTATTTTCTGCTGGGTGCTAAATAAGAAGCTTACGGTGATTCGGAATCACCGGGCTGAATTGGAAGCGCTAATTGCGGCCTTCAACGATAGCTGTGTGCGTGCTGAATCGGGGGTGAAAGCCCTGCGCTCGGCGACCGATGAAGCGACGCGCCTGCAGCAGTACCTGGAGCGCAGCCAAAACCTGCGCGACGATTTGTCCTATCTTGTGGATCGCGGCGGGAGCCTCGCTGATCGTCTCGAAGGCGGGGTTCGCACCGCCCGGACGGAAGTGGGGCGCCCCGGTGCAAAGCCGGAAGCGCGGGATAATGTGAGCCGTTTGCCGGAGCGCGGAGCCGAACGGACGCTCGAACGTCCGACCGAAACCCCGATGGCCCCGGCGATGGGGATGGGTGCCGCTGCCGAACCGCGTGCGGATCGTCGTGCGCCGCGTTCTGCCGCCCCGGAAGCACCAGCTCCTGCTGCTGAAGCCGAACCTATTGCTCCGACGCGCCAGGAGCGGGCTCGCCCAACCCGGGATCGTGCGGCCCTGCGTCAAGCGCTCGGTGGGACCGGCGGTCAAGCCGATAGTGCGGAAACTGACGGCGAAGCGGCACCGCGTTCGCGGGCTGAACGCGAATTGCTTCAGGCGCTACGCGCTCGGCGTTAAGATTAATAATCGGATTGCCTAGTGGTGTTTTAGCATTGCCCGGCTGTCATATCCGAACGGTATAGTCGCTTCAGTGCCTTGATGTAGGAGAGTTTGCCGATGCGCCGGTTCCTTCCACTTCGTCTCTTGCCGGTGACGGTTCTGGCGGTCGTCGGCCTGCTCTTCTTCAAAGTGCAGGAAGCCTATGACGGTTTCCATCAGCTTCAATCGCTGGTGCCGTTCGGCACGTCGGAAGCCAAAGCCCAGGCAGCAGCCCCTAAGGCGGCTGCGGGTAAACCGGGCGCTGACGCTGCCAAGGGAACCGAGATTGCGGCGGCAACCCCGCCTGCGACGGCGGAAATGCCGCGCGATCCCACCCGTTTCACCCAGGGCGAAATCGATTTGCTGCAAAAGCTGTCGGAACGCCGGGAAGCCCTCGACAAGCGCGAGCGCGAGCTGGAACAGCGCGAAGCCATGCTGCGCGCCGCTGAGAAGCGCTTTGACGAGAAAGTTTCTGAACTCGAAGGGCTGAAAACGCAACTGCGCAGCCTGGTCGATCAGCGTAGCAAGGATGAGGAAGAGCGTCTGCGGAGCCTAGTGCGCATCTATGAAACGATGAAGCCTAAGGAAGCCGCCCAGATTCTCGAAAAGCTTGATCTCGACGTTGTTGTCGGCGTGATTGGGCGGATGAAGGAAAACAAGCTTGCGCCGATCCTGGCCAGCATGCTGCCGGAGCGGGCAAAAACCTTGACCTCGCTCCTCGTTGATCGCAGTCGCGACCAGCCGTCGGCCCCGCCGCCTGCCGGTGCTGCGCCGCGGCGACCGTAAGTCAAGACAGTTATTCTAAAGGGTTTCTCACACGCAGGGTTGACGGAAGCACGCCACTCGTAGACCTTGCGCCTGCACAGTCCAGAGACTCAAACAGGGGACTTAGAGCTTCCATGGATAAGAATATGCCGATTCTCATCGTCGATGATTATAAGACGATGCTTCGGATCATCCGTAACCTTCTGAAACAACTCGGTTTCGACAATGTCGATGAAGCCACGGATGGCTCCACCGCTTTGGCCCGGTTACGGGAAAAGAACTATGGTCTCGTGATTTCCGACTGGAACATGGAACCGATGACTGGCCTGCAATTGCTGCGCGAAGTGCGCAACGATGCCAAGCTGAAGCACATCCCTTTCGTGATGGTGACGGCGGAAAGCAAGACGGAAAACGTCATTGCTGCGAAAGAAGCAGGCGTTACGAATTATATCGTGAAGCCGTTCAACGCTGAAACGCTGAAGCAAAAGCTGGTTGCCGTTTTCGGCAATTTCTAAGCTTTCGGGGCTTCGGCTCCGTTTAGCTTAGGGGGGCTTGGCCCCAGCGCTGCATGATATGGGCTGACGAGTGAGGAGGAATGCCGATGAAGGGTCTAACGGCGACGCCGGAGTTGCGTCAGCATTTGGATGCCCTGCGTCAGCAGTCGCACCATCAGCCCATTGCGCCCGACGAGATAACGCGGATCGTCGAACAGGTTTTATCGACGATGGGCGGGGAAATTACCTCGACCGACGTTAAGCTCTATCGGGAATTGGAAGGGCTGGCGCGGTTTATCCAAAACGCTCGGTCCGAAATTGCACAAGTTCGCCCCGATGCGATTAGCTCGCACGATATTCCATCGGCGACCGACGAGCTTGATGCGGTCGTGGGGGCAACCGAAGAGGCAACTGGCGTTATTCTGGATGCCGCCGAACAGCTTGAAAACCTTGCAGGAAGCCTGCCGCCGGAACAGGCGGCGGTTGTTTCTGATGTGGTAACGCGCGTCTATGAAGCGTGTAATTTCCAAGATGTCACGGGTCAGCGCATCACCAAAGTGGTACGCACCTTAAAGCAGATTGAAGAGCGGGTATCGGCAATGCTCGCGGCGTTCGGCGATGAACTCGCTCGGATGCAAACCGATTCTTCTGCGCCTAAGTATAACCCCGCCGCCGGGCCGTCGATTGCCCCCGACCAGGTGGACTTGTTGCATGGTCCCGCCTTGCCCGACGAAGCGAAACGACAGGCTGAGATCGATGCGATTCTGGCGAGCTTCGGATAAGCCCTTGAGCATGCTTTCTCTGCCGACCCGCCACGGCCATCGCGCCCTTCTTCTTTCCTCCGTCGCGGTCGCGGTTCTGCTGCTCGGCCCGATGGTGCCTTCGACCGCGTGGGCGGCCACGGCGCGGTCTGCGCTGCACGACGGCTATTCTCGGCTCGTTTTCGATTTCGGCACCGCTCCAAAATTCACCGCAACGGTGGACGGAAATCGGCTTACGGTACGCTTTGAAGCCCCCTTTGATGGCGCGCTGTCGCCCGCGGTTATGCGCGGCGTCGACGGCTACCTGGGCTCTCCTCAGGTTTCTGCCGATCAGCGCAGTATCAGTTTTACGCTGCTGAAAGCGGTTACGCTTAAAACCTCGACGACCGAGCGCGCGGCGGTCATTGATATGATCGAGCAGAAGGGGCAACCCGCGCCAGCCGCCTCGGCCCCGTCGGCAACTGCGGCTCCCGTGCAGGCGCCGGTCGCGGCGGCACAAGCGCCTGCGCCGACCCAAGCCCCGGTCGCAAGTGCCCCGACCCCGATTGCCCCGACGGCCAGCGTCCCGACCCCGATCACACCCCCCCCGGAAAAGCCGGCGGCTCCCGCTGCACAAGCCCCTACGGCGCTTGTGGCAGCCCCCGCACCCGCGACGGTCGATGCGCCGCGCGTGAAGGTGAATGTGGGGGACAATGGCACGTTTACGCGCTTTGTTTTCGATTGGCCGGCTGGAACCAGCTACCGGGTGAACTCGGCGGATGGGGTTGCTCGCATTACCTTTGATAAGGCCGGGCAGTTCGATCTTGCCGATATTCGCCGTCGCCTGACCAAATCGATCGGCGCGGTCGAAGCGGCAACGAACGGCAGCGCCACCGAATTTGCGTTGGCTTTGCCGCCGAACGCGAAACTTGTCGATCGCAAAATCGGCACGCGCATTCTGCTCGATGTCCAGGCCCCGCCGAATGGTCCGGCGGGTACGGCAAAAGTAGCGGTCTCGCTACCCGCTGCGGCGGCCCCGGTTCAGGTGGCCCAGGCGCAACCCCAGGCCGCGACAGCGCCCGCGCCGGTTGCCCAAGCTGCGCCTGTACCGGCGTCGATTACGGCCCCACCGAAACCGCCGGTCGAACCGCTGATGACGCCCCCGGCGATGACGCCCGTTCAGCCGATTACGCTGACGGCGGTGCAGGCGGTGGATAAATCCATCACCATCCGCATCCCGACGGCAGCCCCGGCGGCAGCCTATCTGCGCGACGATCAGCTTTATCTCGCCTTCTCGGCTCCACTCGCGGCGGATCTTAGCGCCGTCACGCGCCTGCGCACGCGGGTCGAGCCGGAACAGTTGAAGGCTACCCACGGTTCGGTTCTGCGTTTGGCAGTCCCCGCAGGTCTTATTCCGACGCTGAGCCGCGAAGAAGCGGCACTGGTCGTTGTTCTTCGCCCGAAAGCCACCGGGCGGCCCGACTCGGCCTTGCCGGTTACGTCGGATGCCGAAGGCGGGTTCGTGACGATTGCGACCAGCCAAGGTTCGTTCCCAATTTCGCTTGTCGATCCCGATACCGGCGCGCTCTGGCGCTTCATCGCGCTGCCGCAAACGACACGCGGGATTGATGCGCCGCGCGATTTTGCGCAAGTCTCGCTGCCGCGCACGCTGTCGGGCGTTTTGATCGTCCCCAAAGCCGACACGGTGGAGATCCGTGTCACGCCGAGCGCTGTGACCATAGGGGCCTCGCTCAGCCTGTCGCAGATTCCGGGGCGGCCTGGGTCGGTGAAGGCCTATGATTTCGCCAAGTGGAAAATTCCCGACGATGCGTTTCTGGAAACCCGCCAGCGCTTGCTGACGGCGGTGACGGAATCCGATGAGTTACGCCGTCCTTCGGCGCGCTTTGATCTCGCGCAGTTTTTCGTCGCGCAAGGCCAGTATCCCGACGCGCTTGGTGTGTTGGAGTTGATTGGGCGGATGACGCCCGCCCTTGCCAATGATCCGGCGTTGCTCGCTTTACGCGGTGCCGTGCGGGTGATGCGGGAAGAGGGCGCGGCGGCACTGCCCGAGTTGATGGATCGGCGCTTGGATACCGATCCCGAAGCGTTGCTGTGGCGTGCGGCGGCCTCGGCCCAGGTAGACTCGTGGAATTCGGCGGATGATCTGTTTCGGCGCGCGGGCGGCATTCCCGACAGCTACCCGATGCCGATGCGCGCGAAGCTCGTTCTGCTCGCGGCGGAAGCGGCGGAGAAGGTCGGCGATTCACGCCGGGCGCTCGCTTATACCGATCTGCTCGCCCGCCCGGACGCCCCGGCCGATGCGCGCGCCGAAGCGGAGTTTATCCGCGCCAAAGTAATGCTGAAGACGGACCGGCGCACAACGGCGCTGCCGATCTTGGATCGCCTCATTGCCTCCGACGACCGCCGCATCCGCGCCCATGTGGAGCCGGTTTGGGTCGAGGAAGCCCTGAAAGACGGTCGCATCGACCGGCTTGAAGCCATCGACCGGCTTGAAAAAACGCGCTATGCGTGGCCGGGCGGCTCGCTCGAATATGTGCAATTGAAGCGGCTGGCCGAACTCTACATGCAGGGTAATCAAATCGGCGAAGCGTTGCGCACCCTGCGCGAAGCCTCGGTGCATTTCCCGCAGTGGGCCGAAGTCGATAAGTTGAAAGACCGCATGACCGATGCGTTCATTAACCTTTATGACACTAACTCGTCGGGCAAAGTGCCGCCGCTGGCCGCTTTAGCGCTCTACGATGATTACCGCGATCTGACGCCGCAAGGGCCGCGCGGGGATGCGATGATTCAGAGCTTGGCGGATCGTCTGGTGCAGATCGATTTGCTTGACCGGGCGGCGGACCTGCTGACCTATCAGATCGATCAGCGCTTGAGCGGGATTGAAAAGGCGAAGGTCGGTGCGCGGTTGGCCGTGGTGCAACTGCTGGATCGCCGGCCGAACGATGCCGTTATCGCCATTGACCGCAGCGATGTGCCCAACCTTCCGCCCGAGTTGCAGCAGGAACGCCGCCGCCTGAAGGCCCGCGCCTTTATGGAAGCTGGGCAGCCGGATCGGGGCCTGTCGGTGATTGAAGGCGACATTAGCCGCGATGGTGAATTGCTGCGCGCGCAACTGTTCAGCCGCGCGCAAAATTGGGCGGAAGCGGCAGGGGCGCTCACGCGCCTTGCCGGCTCTCCCTCGGATCGCACGATGACGCCGGAGCGGGAGGGGCTGATCATCAACCTCGCCATTGCGACCGCGCTTTCGGGCGAGCCGGGGATGATCTCGCGCTTGCGGGCCGATTTCGAACCGCTGATGCGGACCACCGGCAGCGCGTCGGCCTTCGAACTACTCACCGGCTCCACGCGCCCGGCGGCCTCCATCGATCAAACCGCGCTCGCGCAACGCTTTACTGAGCTCGATATTTTCCAGCGCGCCATGGCTGACTACCGGCAGAAGGTGCAGCAGGGGCAGTTGAGCGCGATTAACTAACGGACCGTACACGCCAAAAAGGCCGGTTCCTGCAAGGGAAACCGGCCTTTTTATTTTTACGATTAGCCGCTTTTGGCGGGCAGAATCGTTTCAATGGCCTTGGTCACGCGGCTCGAAGTCGGCTCGGTGATGGTGGAGAACCAATCAACCAAGGCCCCATCCGGGCCGATTAGATATTTGTGAAAATTCCAACGCGGTTTTGCCACGAGTCCCAGCTTTTCCCCAGCCCATTTGTAAAAAGGATGGGCTTCGGCGCCGACCACATGGGTTTTATCGGTGAGGGGAAAGCTGACGTCGAAGCTGGTTTCGCAGAAATTCTTAATCTCTTCGCTCGATCCGGGTTCCTGCCCGCCGAAATCATTGCTGGGCACGCCGAGCACGATCAGGCCGTTTGGCCCGTAGCGGTCGTAGAGGGCTTCGAGCCCCTTATACTGCGGCGTGAACCCGCATTGGGAGGCGGTATTGACGATCAAGACCGCCTTGCCCTTGAAGGTCGCCAGCGGCAAGGGCTGGCCATCAATAGCTTGGAAGGTGAAATCATAAGCATTTCCCGGCGTTTCCGCGCGCGCGAACCCCAAAAATCCCAGCATGGCGATAGTTCCTACCCAAGGGGCGATAAGCCGACGCATTTTCAAGTCTCCTCAGGATAGATCATTCCCAGGCTTGATACGATCCTGAGGGAGATATGGACGCCGGGCCGGAAAAAACGAGAGGCTTACCCCAGTTTCGCCAAAGCCTGGGCTAGATCGGCGATTATATCGTCCACCGTTTCAAGCCCAACCGACAGGCGCAGCACGTCCGGCCCGGCCCCGGCGGTGACGCGCTGGTCGTCCGAAAGCTGCCGGTGCGTGGTGGAGGCGGGGTGAATGATGAGCGAGCGCACATCGCCGATATTGGCGAGGTGGGAGATAAGCTCCACGCTTTCGACAATCTTAACCCCGGCATCGAAGCCGCCCTTCACCCCGAAGGTGAAGACGGAACCGGCCCCTTTCGGCAGGTAACGCTTGGCGAGGGCGTGATATTTATTCCCCGGCAGCCCGGCGTAATTGACCCAAGCGACGGCGGGATGGGCGGCGAGAAACTCAGCAACCTTCTGAGCATTGGCGCAATGGCGCTCCATGCGTAAGGCGAGGGTTTCGATGCCCGTCATGGTCAGGAAAGCGTTCATCGGGGCCATCGTCGCCCCGAGGTCGCGCAAGGAGATGGCGTGGCCGTAGATCGTGAAGGCTAAATCACCGAAGGTCTCGTGGAAGCGCAACCCGTGATAAGCGGGCTCGGGCTCGGCAAGGCTCGGGAAGCGCCCCGGCGTCGCCGACCAATCGAAACGACCGCTATCGACAATTGCCCCGCCCATCGCGGTGCCGTGACCGGAGAGAAACTTCGTTGTCGAGTGGCACACCAGCGTCGCGCCATAATCGATGGGGCGGCAGAGATAGGGCGTTGCCATCGTATTATCGACGATGAGGGGAACGCCGACGCTCTCGGCGACCCGCGCCACGGCTTCGAGATCGGTGATGACGCCGCCCGGATTGGCGAGGCTTTCGACAAAGAAGGCCTTGGTTTTCTCGGTCGTGGCCGTGCGGAAATTTTCGGGATCGTCCGCATCGACAAAGGTCGCCTGCCAGCCGAATTTTTTAAAGGTGCGCGAGAATTGCGTCACCGAGCCGCCGTAAAGCTTGTTGGAAACAACCACCTCGTCGCCGGGGCTCATCAGCGGGAACAGCGCCATCAGTTGCGCGGCATGGCCGGAGGCGGCCGCCGTTGCGCCGCGTCCGCCTTCGAGGCTGGCGATGCGCTCTTCCAGGGCCGCGACGGTGGGGTTGGTCAGGCGGCTGTAAATATAGCCGTAGGTTTGGAGATTGAAGAGCGACGCGGCGTGGTCGGTGCTATCGAACACATAGGCGGTCGTCTGATAAATCGGCGTTACCCGCGCGCCCGTAGTGGGGTCGGGTGCGCCGCCCGCGTGAATGGCGCGGGTTTCAAAGCCGGGGGTGTGATCGGTCATTTATCTAATCCTATGGTCTTGATTTATTGCGGTTTACGGCGGCTGGAGAGAATGCCGGTATTGATGCCGCCCCAGCCAAGCTCGCCGAACAGGCGGGCATATTCGATTTTTGGGCAGCGGTTCATCACCACCTCAAGCCCGGCGGCCTCGGCGGTCGCGGCGGCTTCGGCGTGCTCGATGCTAAGCTGCATCCATAGCACTTTCGCGCCGATGGCAATGGCCTCGGCGGCCACTTCCGGCGCGGCCTCGGGTTTGCGGAACATATCGACCATATCGATGGGCACGGGAATGTCGGCGAGGGTCCCGTAGATCGTCTCGCCCAGCACCTCTTGTCCCGCCGCACCCGGATTAACCGGGATGACGCGGAACCCTTTGCTTTGAAGATATTTCATGACGAAATAGCTCGGGCGGTTCCAGTTGGTCGATGCGCCGACCATCGCAATGGTTTTGACGCTGGTGAGGATCGCCCGCAGGCCTGCTTCGCTGGTGACGGGCATTCCTTAGTCTCCGCACCAAATGGGGGCGCGCTTGGCGAGAAATGCGTCGATCCCTTCGGCGGCGTCGTGGGTGGCGAGGTTGCGCGCCATGACGGCGGCGGTATAGGCGTAGGCGTCGGCCGTCGTCATTTCATCCTGCCGGTAGAAAGCCTCCTTGCCGATGCGCAAAGTAAGGGGCGATTTGGCGGTGAGGCGCGCGGTAAACCCCGCGACGGCGGCATCGAGATCATCTGGCTCAACCACGGCATTGACGAGCCCATAGGCGGCGGCGGTTGCGGCGTCGATCGTCTCGCCCAGCATTAGCATTTCCAGGGCGCGCTTGCGCGGGACGGTGCGGGAGAGGGCGACCATGGGTGTCGAGCAGAACAGGCCGATGTGAACGCCCGGCGTGGCGAATGTCGCCCTGGTCGAAGCAATCGCCAAATCGCAGGTGGCGACTAATTGGCAGCCCGCCGCCGTGGCGATGCCGTGAACGCGGGCGATGACGGGCTGGGGCAGGGCTTGCAACGCCAGCATCAGCGCGGCGCACTCTTCAAACAGTGCGGCATAGAAGGCGGGATCGGGGTTGGCCTGGATTTCTTTCAGATCATGGCCGGAGCAGAACCCCGGCCCCGCGCCCGTGAGCACGAGTGCCTTAACGCTGGCGTCGCTCGCCAAACGGGCAAGCTCGGCCCGGAGCGCGGCGATCATAGCGCGGGAGAGGGCGTTACGCTGTTGCGGGCGGTTCAGCGTGAGGGTTGCAACCCCTGCGGAATCCTGGCGCAGCACCAGATCGTCGGTCATCCGTCGTTTCCTTCCCATTTAGCGTTAGGCCGCAGTGTAAGGCTGGCAGCGGCTTTCAGGAGCGGTATAATAATACCCCATGGATGAAGATTCTTTCAAACCCGCAGAAACGCACGCATTTCGGGGCTTGACGTGGGGGGCGGCTTGTCGTACTTCACCGCCTCACCTTAACCGGGGTGCCCGCTTTGGGCATTTCGTCGCCGTAGCTGTCAGGATCGTCTATGAAGACCTATTCCGCGAAGCCGAGCGAGATCGAGAAGAAATGGTTTGTCATCGATGCCGATGGCGTCGTTCTCGGTCGACTCGCAACCATTATCGCTAACCGCCTGCGCGGGAAGCATAAGACCATTTTCACCCCGCACATGGATTGCGGTGATCATATCATCGTCATCAACGCCGAAAAGGTGCAGGTGACGGGCCGCAAGCGCGAGCAGAACAAGTTCTACTGGCACACCGGCCATCCGGGCGGGATCAAGGAACGCGGTTGGGGTCAAATCCTCGACGGTCGTTTCCCGGAACGCCTGATCGAAAAAGCCGTGGAACGCATGGTTCCCCGGGGTCCGCTGGGCCGTCAGCAGATGGGCAATCTGCGGGTCTATAAGGGGCCGAGCCATCCGCATGAGGCCCAAGGGCCGGCCGTGCTGGATGTCGCTGGCCTCAATGCGAAGAACAAGCGGAGCGCATAAGGATGTCCCAGGGTTTTGAAGTTCTTCAGAAGGTTGCCGGTCAGGCACCTGCTGGCGTTTCGGGCGAAGCTGCTGCTCCCGCCGAACCGAAGATCGACGCACAGGGTCGCTCCTATGCCACGGGCAAGCGTAAGAACGCCGTCGCGCGCGTGTGGGTGAAGCCGGGTACCGGCAAGCTGACCGTGAACGGCCGTGAAGGCGCGGTGTATTTCGCTCGCCCCGTGCTGCGCATGCTCATCAACCAGCCTTTCCAAGTCGCTGACCGTACCGGCCAGTTCGACATTTGGTGCACGGTTCGTGGTGGCGGTCTTTCGGGTCAAGCCGGTGCGGTGCGTCATGGCATCAGCCGCGCGCTGACCTATTTCGAGCCGGGCCTGCGCGGCGTGCTGAAAGCCGGTGGGTTCCTCACCCGCGATAGCCGCGTCGTTGAGCGTAAGAAGTACGGTAAGGCCAAGGCCCGCCGCAGCTTCCAGTTCTCGAAGCGCTAAGCCTTCTTCGAAGGTTTGTGCTAGAAATCAGGGGGCATCCGGCAGCGGGTGCCTCCTTTTTCTTTGGGTGTACCGGTGTTTAGGGCTTGGGAGTTTGAAGGATGTCGGAAATTCGGATCGCCATTCTCGGGGCGAGCGGTTACACCGGGGCGGAGCTTATCCGTCTGCTGCGCAATCATCCCCAGGCGCGCATCGTCGCGCTGACGGCGGACCGCAGCGCGGGCAAACCTATCGGAAGCGTCTTCCCGCAGCTTGCGCCCTTCGGCCTGCCTGACTTGGTGGCGATTGCCGACGTGGATTGGTCTAGCGTCGATTTCGTTTTCTGCGCCCTGCCGCACGGAACCACGCAGGCGGTGATTGCCGGACTGCCGTCGCACCTGAAGATCGTCGATCTCTCAGCCGATTTCCGCCTGGATAATCTCGATACCTACGCCGAATGGTATGGCCACGCGCACCAAGCGCCCGATCTTCAGACCGAGGCCGTCTACGGCCTAACCGAAATCCATCGGGAGGCGGTGCAGAAAGCCCGGCTGGTGGCAAACCCCGGCTGCTTCCCAACCTCGGCCCTGCTGCCGCTGGTGCCGCTGATCGATGCGGCGCAGATTGAGGCGGACGATATCATTATCGACGCCAAAACCGGCACCTCCGGGGCGGGGCGGTCGCTGAAGGAAGGCTCGCTTTACTGCGAAGTGACGGAAGGTGTTCACGCTTATGGCGTCGCCTCGCACCGGCACGCGCCGGAAATTGAGCAGGATCTATCGCGGTCGGCGGGGCGCTCGGTGCTGGTGAACTTTACGCCGCACCTGATGCCAATGAGCCGGGGTATGGCGTCGAGCATCTACGTCAAACTGCGCCCCGGCGTCAGTGCCGAGGATTTGAAAGCAACCTTGATCGGGCGCTACCGCGACGAGCCGTTTATCTCGATCCTGCCGGGTAAGGACGTGCCGCAAACCCGCCACGTGCGCGGCACCAACCGCTGCCACATCAATGTGATCGCCGACCGGCTGCCGGGCCGGGCGATTATTCTGTCGGTCATCGACAATCTGGTGAAGGGCGCGTCGGGCCAGGCGATTCAGAATATGAATGCCATGTATGGCCTTCCGGAAACCACGGGGCTGGACCTCGTGGCAATCTTCCCATGACGCGCGCGCTCACCGTTCCAGGGCCAATTCTGATGCCCTGGAACGGCGTATGGCCGACGATTCACGAAACCGCCTTCATTGCGCCCGGCGCGGTGATTATCGGCGACGTGGTGATCGGGCCGGACTCCAATATCTGGTTTGGGGTGGTCATTCGCGGTGATGTGCATGAAATCCGCATTGGCGCGCGCACGAATATCCAGGATGGCACAATCGTTCACGCCACCCAGTTCAAGGCAGGCACCTATATCGGCGACGAAGTCACCATCGGCCACGGCGCGGTTCTGCACGCCTGCACCTTGAAAGACCGGTGTTTTATCGGCATGGGCGCGGTGGTACTGGACCAAGCCACCGTCGAAACCGAGGCGATGGTCGCCGCCGGGGCCTTGATCGCGCCCAATAAAACCGTGCCGACCGGCGAGCTTTGGGCGGGCAATCCCGCTCGCCTGCTGCGCCCGCTCAAACCCGCAGAAATAGAGAATATTGCGGGCTCTGCCGACCGTTACGTGGGGTTCGGCACCACCTATCGCGCTCAATTGAGCGCGGCTCAATCCTAGGCGTTTGGCCGGGAAGACTTATCCCGGCCCGCCTTCTTCAGAAAAACAGTAATTTGAAGGTTAACGTGCCCAGAGATCGGGGCGCGATTGACTTTGTATTTACTTATTCTTGGCTAAAAGAATAAGTAAAACAAGTATTTGCATGATTTTTCTTGCGTTTGTGCGCTGCGATAGATAAACTATCGCAGTCCTTTAACAAAACTTTGTGCACGAGGTAAGAATGGTAACACGGGTCCCGTTTGGCGGCCGGATCGTCATGTTAGGATATGGTAGTGTTGGTCAATCGGTTGTGCCGGT
>NZ_JBILQX010000088.1:0-14287 GCF_044372965.1 Elstera sp.
GATAAATCTTTCATCCAAAGACATATACGGTATTAGCGTCAGTTTCCCGACGTTATCCCGTACCATAAGGCAGGTTCCCACGCGTTACTCACCCGTGCGCCACTAACACCCGAAGATGTTCGTTCGACTTGCATGTGTTAGGCATGCCGCCAGCGTTCGTTCTGAGCCAGGATCAAACTCTCAGGTTGATGCTATCGGTGTCCCCACCAACAGCAACCTTACTAATCCTAAACTCTCTATTCTCAAGAGACCTAGAACCAGCAGCCAAACAGGCCGCCGACTCCAAACCCCTTCCCATAAACCTACAATGTCAAAGAACCCTTCAGCTTTCGCTGAACCCCAGTTTCGTCAGCGTTTTCAGTGACTTAGTCACCGGCACCGCGTCGCTGGGAAGCGCTTTATAGGCCTAACTCCTAAACCCCGCAAGAACATTTTTCAAAAAAACCGTAAGGATTCCGCAGAGCCGTTATGCGCCTTTAGAACAGCTTGCCGCCATTGGGCACGGGCACCGTGGGGCTGACCAGAACCACGGCCTCGTCGGCATCGGGGAAGCCCAGCACCAGCACTTCCGATAGCCATTTGCCGATTTGGCGTGGCGGGAAGTTGACCACCGCCGCCACCTGCCGCCCAACCAGACTTTCCGGCTGGTAATGCACCGTGATCTGCGCGCTGGACTTCTTCACGCCGATCTCCGGGCCGAAATCCACCCGCAGCTTGATCGCGGGTTTTCGCGCCTCCGGGAAAGGTAGCGCTTCGATGATGGTGCCAACGCGGATATCGACGCGCTCGAAATCGGCATAGGTAATGGTTTCGGACATTTAGGCCCCGTAAAGCTGATTTTGAATGGCCCAGACGAGGCTGAGCACGGGCAACGCCGCTTGCACGGTCACGCCCACTTCCTCCGCCCGCCCCAGCCGGAGCCCATGGAGGAACTGGGTGAGTTCGGCCGCGAGCGATTCTTGCGGCCGCACCGCGACGGGCACGAGGCTGCGGCCTTCGCTCTGACCATCCGGGAGCAGGCACTCGCTGGCCTGCACACTGCGGCTCAGGAAATCGATGACGACCATCCCGTCGTCGGTCAGCACCCGCGTTTCGCGCACCCGGTCGGGGACGATACGGCTGCCCTGCATCGAAACGCGAACGGGCGTGGGCGTGCGTTGGGTCCAGGCTGCAAGAACATGATCGCGCTTGGCCGCTCCCTCCGTGAGTGCGAAGCCTTGCGCTATCAAGCCTTCCGGCACGCCGCCCATTAGGGCCACCGCCGCGTCGATATCGTGGATCATCAGATCGATGACCACATCGGTATCAAGAATCCGATTAGAGCCAACATTCAGCCGCCGCCCGTCAATTGCGACAATCCGGCGGCCCTGAAGCAGCTTTTGCGCGGCAACGAAGGCCGGGTTGAAGCGCTCCACATGCCCGGTTGCCACCGGCACGCCCGCCCGTTCGGCAGCGCTAATAACGGCTTCGGCTTCCAGCAGCGTCACCGCAAAGGGTTTCTCGATCAGAACCGGCTTGCCCGCCGCAATCACCGTTTGGGCAAGGGATGCGTGAGCGGCAGAACTGGCGGCAATCACCACCGCATCCGCCCCGTCCAGCGCCGCCGCGAGATCGGCCGTCGCGTCACCCCCGGTCTGCGCGGCCAGGGCGGTCGCGCGTTCGGCGTGCGGATCGAAAATCCGATGGAGCTTGGCCCCCGGCAGGGTTGCGAGCGTGCGGGCGTGGTTGCCACCCATCACGCCCGCGCCGAGGATCGAGACCGCGAGCGGGGCGAGGCTCATGCCGCCACCGCGCGGTTCACGGCCGCGAGAATCCTCTCCTGCGTCGGTGCGTCCAAATAGGGATGCATTGGCAGGCTGAGCACTTTTTGCGACAGGCGATCGGTGAGCGGCAGGCCGCACGGCACCTGCGGGTAGGATTGATAGGGCGGCTGGGTGTGCAGCGGGCGCATATAATAGACCATCGTCGGGATGCCCTCGGCTTGCAGCGCCTGCTGCACCGCCTCGCGATTTTCGACGAGAACCGTATATTGCGCCCACACCGAGGTGCGCCCCGGCAGCAACGCGGGGACGGTCCAAGTCTTCGGCAATCCCGCCGCGTAGCGTTCGGCCACCGCGTTACGCGCGGCGATTTCATCGTCGAAAATCGTCATTTTTTGCAGCAGAACCGCCGCCTGCATAGTATCGAGCCGCCCGGTGATGCCGAGGCGAACGTTCTCATACTTATCGCGCCCCTGGCCGTGAACGCGGATCGAGTGCAGCACGTCGCGGAATTCGTCATCATTGGTGAAAATCGCGCCGCCATCGCCGTAGCAGCCCAAGGGCTTCGCCGGGAAAAAGGAGGTGGTGGCGAAATCGCCCAAGGCACCGACGCGGCGATTATCGAAACTCGCGCCGAAGCTTTGGGCAGCGTCGGCCAAAATCCACAGGCCGTTTGCATCGGCAATCGGTTGCAGGGCGCGGTAATCGGCAGGTTGGCCGAACAGATCGACGGCGATAATGCCGCGCGGCGTAAGCCCCGCCGCCTCGGCTGCCGGAATCGCGGCCTTCAGGCTGGCGGGATCGATATTGAAATCTTCTTCCCGCACATCGACGAAAATCGGCGATGCTCCCAGCAGCGCCACCACTTCGGCGGTAGCGGCGAAGGTAAAGGATGGGCAGAACACCGCATCACCCGGCCCGATACCCTTGGCCATCAGCACCATCATCAGCGCATCCGTGCCCGAAGCGCAGGAGATGCAATGCTTCACCCCGGCATAGGCCGCCAATTGCGCTTCAAGCTCGCGCACTTCGGGGCCCATGATAAAGGCCCCATGCTCCAAAACCCGCGCTAAGGCTTGCTCAATTTGCGGACCAAGACGGCGGCGCTGTGCTTTAAGGTCGATGAAGGGAAGCGGAGCAGCAAGGGACATTCGTATTTCCAAACCTTGTCGAAACCATAGGCAGAGCCCGACCGGCTCTGTAAGACAGGGCGGATCATACTGGGTTGATTTGGGCTCGCACTTAAAATTTCGTTACGAGAAGTTTCGGTCTGGGACCTTTCGGTCGCGCTCGAAGCACTAACGCAGAAGGATGGACCGCGTGACGGATCAGGGCTCCGGAGGCTGGCGCAGCCTCTGTATTCAGGCGCATCGCGGCCTACTCGCCTGCTTTATTATCATTACCCTGGCCCGTTCGGTTGGCTTGGTTCTGCCCCAATTGGTGGCCGCGAGCGCCGCCCTTCTGCTACTGGCGACCGCGCTGCCCCTGGTGAAAGGCCGGACCTTCGCCATCGCCGGAATGCTAACGCTGGCCTGCGCCGCTTTGCTGGCGACGGGCGCGCCGCTGAGCGGCATCACGGCGGGCTTGGTCGATGCCTTAACCTTCGCCGCCTATCTGCCCGTCCTACAAATTCTGCGCGTGATTATCGGCGAACTCCCTGCGATGGCGCGGGCGCGCGAAGCCTTTACCCGTCTGCCGCCCCAGGGCCGCGATACCGGAACCTTGGTGCTCGCAACGGGACTCGGCGGGATTCTGACGACGGGAGCCCACGCCCTGCTTGCGCCGTTGCTGCCGAAAGACGCACCCGAGGAGGTACGCCGGCAAATGGCGCTGATTTCCTTACGCGGAATTTGCTTTTCGGCCTTTTGGTCGCCATTTGCCGTGTCGGTGGCGTTCGGCACCCAGTATCTACCGGGCAGTACGAGCGTGAGCCATACGTTCGTCGGCTTGGGCTTTGCCGCTCTGATCTTCCTCCTGGCTTGGCGGATGGAACGGGGCGGCTCGCTGCGGCCGGGCGTGCGCGCGGTGCTACCAATCCTTCCCCACTGCCTGATTGCCGCCGGGGCAACCGTGTTGCTGGTGGCGACGACAAAGATCGGCAATCTTGATGCGGTCGTCGTCGCAACGCTGCCGCTTGCGCTGATCGCGCTGCTCTGGCAGGCCCCGAGCGCGACGACGGGCGTCGCCCGCACCGTTTGGCAGGGGCTCGCGCGCGGGGCCGACGAGGTGCTGCTGATTACCCTCGCCCTGAGCCTGGGGCGTTTGATCGAAGGCTCGCCCTGGCTGATCGGCCTGCTCGCCCCGCTGATCGGGGGGTTGCCCGTTCCGCTGGTGCTAACGGCGATTTTCGTTGCGATGATCGGCGGCGGTATTATCGGCCTGCACCCGATGATTACGGCGGCGGTCTTGATCGGCGTGCTCGGCCAAGCCGCCGGTGCCCTGGAGCCGCTGGTGATGATGCAGGCGATTCAATCGGCCTGGGGCTTTGCCGTCTTGGTCTCCCCCTCCGGCATTACCTTGATCGTTGCGACGATGATGTTCGCCGTCCCGCAGCCGCGCTTGCTGTACAGCCGGAATATTCTGTTCGTCGGCCTCAGCAGTCTTGCGCTGATTATCGGGCTCAGTCTGATGAACGCGGCGCTGCGCTTGTCTTAACGAACGCCACACCGCATACTGCGCCGCAAAGGTGCCCCTCGGCACCCAAAAGCCCCGAGCGGCCCGCCACAGAAAGTAGCTGACCATGACCGAAGCGGTGAACGACGTTATCCTGTCTGAAATCCGAAATCTGACGCAGGCTATTCGCGACCTTCAAAGCGAAGTGCGCCGCTCGGCCTGTATGGTTGCTTCGGCGCAGTTAATCGCGGTCGATGCCAGCCGGTCAGAGGTTTACGCAACCTTGATGGACGATAGCCTGCTGGAGACGACCGAACGGCTCTCCAAGCTGCTGTCGCAAACCCCTTAACAGTTATATTTCTATATTATTGTTAAAATGCCCTCGCACTCGGGGGCATTTTGTTTTTACGGGCTCAGATTTTCAATTTCCTGCCATGCGTCAGACGCAAGGCCGTAAACAATAAATCACACGGCCTTCCCTCTTGAAAATTTAGAGTTTCCGGGGCGGAAGACACGGTTTCACTTTCATTCAATCTCCGTGAGAATTTTCGCATTCCGTCGCATTTTTAAAACCCATTATTGCCGATCCTGCAGTTGATTTAAAGTCTAAGTCGATATTTGCAATTTAGAAGGGTTATTCATTTCTTTTAAAATATCGGGATATGATTTTGCTGACCGCAGTATAATCATTACTTAATTATTCATTATTCTAGAATCACTCCCATACGATAAAATAAAATAATCTTTATACATAATTTTATGAATAATTATTCGTTAAGTCGAAATTAAGACTCTTCCCAAATCCAAGTTTAAGCCCATACTCGGTAAACAGAATACTAATGCAGAGGATGGATACCGATGAAACCCTTCGATCTTTCCACCGCGCCAGTCCAAGTCTTCGATACCGAGACGCTTCGTAATCGCCTGCACATTGCACGGCCCAAGCGTACGAATATGCAGGAAACGGCGCATCATTTCAGTGAAATGATTGATCATCTTCTGTATGACGTCGGCACAATCATGCCCGAAGAAGCAATTCGTCTTGCACCCCGCTGGGCGGTAGAAGGAATTATCCTGATCGTCCCGCCAACGGGCAAAGGGCTTCTGCATCTTCATGATACGATCGACGAATTCTTTGAATATCGGGGGGAGAGGGCGACCTCTTTAGTTGTCGCAAGCCCAGGATGTTCGGCGCTGGGGGCCGCCGCCTTCGCGCGTAATATTGCCAATGCGACAGGCGAGCCCGTGGCTGCGGTCCTACCGCGCTATGCCATCGGGGATGTCGCGACCGAAGCGCTCGGCGGGTTGATGCAGATCGCCGCGAAAACCCCCTTGGGTGGTCTCCTACGCGCGGCGTTCACCGGGCGGCGGCGGGCTCCCAAGCCAGAAAATCTTGAGAGCAGCCATGATACGGCGATGATCCAAGCGCTGCTAACGGACTATCGCATGTCGTTCGATTTGATCGTTGGCCACCACAAGGGCAATGCCGTTCTGGCGCACGCGCTGACGGCGATGAACGCCCGCGCACCGCGCCAAACCGAACGGGTTGGCATGACCACAAGCGTCGTGACCTTCGGCACCCCGGCGGCCCTGCCCCTCCCCTTCGATCATGTCGTGCGGGTCATTGGCGAGCATGATCGGCATGCGGGCCACGGGCTTGCCGATCACATTGTTTCAGGGGCCGGTCATCACACGAACAGCGCCTTGCGCGGGCATCTGCCGGTCACGCAAACGCTCAAAACGGTTTTGGGAATTGCCTAGAAAGGCCTAGAAAAGATTGAGTTGAAGCCGGGCTTCTTCGCTCATCCGGTCTTGCGTCCACGGCGGCATCCACACGAGGCTGACCGTCGCATCAACAACACCTGGCACCGATTTGACCTTATCGGCCACCTGAATCGGGATTTCCTCGGCCACCGGGCAGTTCGGGGCTGTCAGCGTCATATCGATGAAAACGCGGCGATCTTCCAGCACGCGCAAATCGTAAATGAGCCCCAGATCGACAATATTCACCGGAATTTCCGGATCGAACACAGTGCGCAGCGCGTCTAAAACCTGATCTTCTAGATCGCCCGCTGGGGCATCCGGCAGCGGTTCTTGCGCGTGAAGATCGAAATCGGTCGGCGGGTTCGTCATGCCGGTTACTCTTGAGTATTGATCGAAAGGGAAGAAAGCGCCTGTTGCAGCGCGTCCACGGGAAGCAAGATGCATTTTTGCCGAGGGCGCGGAAGCGGGCCATCGAGCAGCGCAGACAACGCACTCCCCGCCTCCGAAACTCCGGTTGCGACGAGGCGGCGCGACGCCTCGATTCGCCCCGGAAGCTCGGTGAGTTTCCGGCCCGGCAGATCGTCGATCAGCGCCGCAAGCCCAGCGCAGCATAGGGCACAGCCGCGCGCGTCGCCGCCAGCGCTGGTTACAACGCCGTCGGCAACCGTCAGATCGAGCGTTACCCTATCCCCGCACAGCGGATTATTGCGCACCGCCGATACATCCGGCAGCGGCAGGCGCGCAAACTCCCGCGCGGCCAGCGCAACGACGCTTTCGGAATAGAGCGCTTCGCTCATCATCCCCTCAGGCGCGCTTCGGCGCGAACATGCGCTGCGCCGCGCGAACGGCCTCGACCAGCCGGTCGAGATCTTCGGGTTCATTATAGAGACCCAAAGACGCCCGTGCCGTCGCGGTCAGCCCAAACTCGTTCAGCAACGGTTGCGCGCAATGGCTCCCGGCGCGAATGGCGACATTGTGATGGTCGAGAATCGTCCCCAGATCGTGCGGATGCACCCCATCGACGGTGAAGGAGAAAATCCCCGCGCGCTCTGGCCCAGCGGGCAGCAGCGTGAGCCCCGGCACCTTCGCTAAAACGGCCTCGCCATAGGTAAGAAGCGTTTTTTCATGTGCCTCGATCCAGGCCCAGCCGAGCGACTGGACGTAATCGATCGCCGCGCCCAGGCCGATCACCCCGGCGATGTCGGGCGTGCCGGCCTCGAAGCGCTGCGGCGGCTCCAGAAACTCGGTTTTGTCGAAGCGGACGGTGGCAACCATATCCCCGCCGGTCTGGTAGGGGGGCATCCCCTCCAGTACCGACAAGCGGCCGTACAGAATGCCGATCCCGGTTGGCCCATAGAGCTTATGGCCGGAAAACACATAGAAATCGCAGTCCAGCGCCTGCACATCAACCGGACGATGGGGAATGGCTTGGCATCCATCGATCGCCACCAACGCCCCCGCCGCTTTCGCTTCAGCGGTCAGTTCCGCCACGGGTAGCACGGCCCCGGTGGCATTGGCGATATGGGTGAAGGACGCGAGTTTTACCTTGCCATCGGCCAGCTTCGCGGTGAAATCGGCCCGGTCGATCCCGCCATCCGCCGCCAGCGCGGCTACGCGCAACTCAATGCCGATCTGATCGCGCAGAATCTGCCACGGGATGATATTGGCGTGATGCTCCAGCGCCGAAATCAGCACCGCGTCGCCCGCCTTCAGGTGCGTCCGTCCCCAGGAATGTGCGATGAGGTTCAGCCCCTCGGTCGCACCGCGCACGAAAATAATCTCCTGCTCGGAAGGTGCTTTGAGGAATTTCGCCACCTGCGCCCGCACGCCTTCATAAGCGTCGGTCGCCGTGGCCGACAGCTTATAGACGCCGCGATGGATATTGGCGTAGCCGGTGGCGTAGAATTGGCTCACCGCCTCAATCACCGAAGCAGGTTTTTGCGCCGACGCGCCGCTATCGAGATAGGCGAGCCCGGCGTTCGGCCCCTGCGGATCGAAAATCGGGAAATCCGCTTTCGGGTGCGGGCGATTGTGCAAAATCAGGCTCATGCGGCCACCTCGTCTACCGACGCCCCCAGAACCTCTGCCAAAAGACGGCGGACGGCCTGTTGCACGCTCGGCGCTTCAATTTGATCGGCGACCTCTTCCAAAAAAGCGCGCAGCAGCAAGCGGCGGGCTTCGTCGCGCGTCAAGCCGCGCGCCATGAGGTAGAAGAGCGCCGCATCGTCAATATCGCCCACGGTCGCGCCGTGGCTGCATTTCACATCGTCGGCGTAGATTTCGAGCTCGGGCTTTGTATCGGCCCGTGCGGTCTCCGACAGCAGCAGCACGCGGCTTTGCATCTGCGCATCGGTCTTCTGGCCGCGCTCGGTAACGGCGATCTTGCCCTGGAAAATCCCGTGAGCGTGATCGTCCGCCACGCCCTTCACCACTTCATTGGTGCGGGTGGCATAGCCATCGTGGGTGATTTCGGTGAGCAACTGGCTGCGCTGGGTGCCGCTGGCCAAATAGAGCCCCTGCACGTCGGTTTGCGCATGATCTTCGGCGAGATCGATGGCGAGATCGACGCGGCTTTGCTGCGCGCCCAGCAACACCGGCACCGCCGAATAGCGCGCGGCTTTTTCCACATGGGCCGAAACCCGCAAGAAAATCTGTGCAGTTTCATGCGAGCGGACGAATAGCCCGTGGGTGAGGTGCGATCCCATCCCAAGGCTGATATGGGCCGCGCCGTTCAACAACGCCCCCTCCCCGCCCACATAGGTTTCGATCACCTCGGCCTGCGCGCCACCTTCAAGATCGATGCGCGACAAAAGATGCGTGCCGCGCCCGGCTTCGGTCTGTACCGAAATCAGATGGATCGGCTTATCGAGCACCAGCCCGGCGGGAACGCGCAGCACCAAACCATCGCGCGCGAAAGCCACGCCCAGCGCGGCGATGCCATCGGGGAGTAGTGCCGTCAGCGGTTCCACCGCGCGCGGGCGGGCGTGGGTTGCAACGAGGGTCACGCCTTCCGGCAGCCCGTCAAGATCGGACAGGGCCGGGGCGAAACCGCCATCGACCAGCACGAAGCGCCACGCCTCCGGCACCAGGCTTGCCGCCTCGCCGACCAGCTTGGCCGCTTTCGCGCCATCCACCGTTTGCGGCGCAAGGAAGCTTTGGGTGGAGATCACTTTGAGGTCGGTCAAGCGCCAAAACTCTTCCCGCGCGCTGGGAAAACCCGCGCGCTCGAAAGCGGTAAGGGCGGCCCGCCGTTGCGCGAGCCACCAATCGGGCTCGCCTGCAACCGGCGCGAAGGCCGCGACATAGGCGGCAACGGCATTCATTTACGCGGCGTCCTTCTCAAGAAACGCATAACCGTCGCGCTCCAATTCCGCCGCAAGGCTTGCGTCGCCGGTCCGAACGATCTTCCCGCCGGAGAGCACATGCACCACGTCCGGCTTAATATGGCTCAGCAGGCGCTGGTAATGGGTGATGAGCACGAAGGCGCGGTCGGGCGCGCGGAGCGCATTCACCCCGTCCGAAACCGCCTTGAGCGCGTCGATATCCAGGCCCGAATCGGTTTCATCCAGAACGCAAAGATCCGGCTCCAGAATCGACATGTGGAAAATCTCGTTGCGCTTCTTCTCGCCGCCGGAAAAGCCGACATTGACCGGGCGTTGCAGCAGATCATCCTTCAGGTCGAGCTTTTTCAACTGGGCGCGGACGAGCTTCAGGAACGCGCCCGCGTCCAAATCCGGCAAACCATTGTGGCGGCGCTTGGCGTTGAGCGCCGTGCGCAGGAAATACATATTATTCACGCCAGGAATTTCGACCGGATACTGGAAGGCCAGAAAAATGCCGTTCCGCGCCCGCTCGTCCGCCGCTTGGGCCAGCAGATCCTGCCCCTTATAGCGCACGCTGCCCTTTGTGACGGTATAGCCGTCGCGGCCCGCAATCACATTGGCGAGCGTGCTTTTCCCCGAGCCATTCGGCCCCATGATGGCGTGGACTTCGCCCGCGTTGATGGTCAGCGACAGGCCGCGCAAGATTTGGCGCGGGCCTTCATCGCCCTCAACTTCAGCCCAAAGATCATCGATCTGCAACATGGTTAGAACCCTTCTGGAAATCCCCGGCGCTGCGTTGATCGCCGCTGCCGCTTACGTCTTTATTCTGTGTTAGCCAACCGAGCCTTCGAGGCTGATGGCGAGGAGTTTTTGCGCTTCGACGGCGAACTCCATCGGCAGTTCCTTCAGCACTTCCTTGGCGAAGCCGTTGACGATCAAGGACAGGGCGTCCTCCGCCGACAGGCCGCGCTGCTGGCAGTAGAAGAGTTGATCGTCGCTGATTTTGGAGGTGGTCGCCTCATGCTCCAGCGTCGCCGTGGGCGTGCGCACGTCGATATAGGGCACCGTATGCGCGCCGCATTTGTCGCCGATCAGCAGCGAGTCGCACTGAGTAAAATTGCGCGCGTTCTTGGCTTTGGGAAGAATCTTCACCGCGCCGCGATAGGTATTCTGGCCGTGGCCCGCCGAAATACCTTTCGAGATGATCGTCGAGCGCGTGTTCTTGCCAATATGGATCATCTTGGTGCCGGTATCGGCCTGCTGGCGGTTGTTGGCAATCGCCACCGAATAGAATTCACCGACCGACTCGTCGCCTTGCAACAAGCACGAGGGATATTTCCAGGTAATCGCCGAGCCGGTTTCGACCTGCGTCCAGGAAATCTTCGACTTCACCCCGCGACACGCGCCGCGCTTCGTGACGAAATTGTAAATCCCGCCCTTGCCCTCGGCATCGCCCGGATACCAATTCTGCACGGTCGAATATTTGATCTGCGCCCGATCCATCGCCACCAGTTCGACCACCGCCGCATGAAGCTGGTTTTCGTCGCGCTGCGGGGCCGTGCAGCCTTCGAGGTAGGACACATAGCTATCGTCTTCGGCGATAATCAGCGTCCTCTCAAACTGGCCGGTTCCCTTGGCGTTGATGCGGAAGTAGGTCGAAAGCTCCATTGGGCAACGCACGCCCTTCGGGATGAACACGAAGGAGCCGTCCGAAAACACTGCCGAATTGAGCGCCGAATAATAATTATCCGCCACCGGCACGACCGACCCCAAATACTGCCGCACCAGTTCGGGATGCTCCTGCACCGCCTCGCCGAACGAGCAGAAGATCACGCCGTCTTCCTTCAGCTTATCCTTAAAGGTGGTCGCCACCGAAACACTATCAAAGACGGCATCGACCGCGACGCCGGGAACCCCGGCAAGCCACGCCTGCTCCTTCAGCGGAATGCCAAGTTTTTCGTAAGTCTTCAGGAGTTCGGGATCGACCTCGTCCAAGGACTTCGGACCCGAAGCCGCCTTGGGCGCGGAATAATAGCGCAGCGCCTGGAAATCGATGTCCGGCACGTCGAGCTTCGCCCAGGTCGGCGGGGTCATTTCCAGCCAAACGCGAAAAGCCTTCAGCCGCCACTCCAGCAACCACGCCGGTTCGTTCTTCTTCGCCGAAATGAAGCGAACGATATCCTCGTTGAGCCCAAACGGTGCCTCGTCGGCCTCAATATCGGTGACGAACCCATATTTATAGGGCTGGTCGGCTACGGCCGCATCGACGGCAGAAGGCATATCGAGCGCAGTCATGAGGCGTCGGCTCCAAGTGAGAGGGGGGCAGCCACCGAGGGGCGCGGCGCGGGGGCCATGAAGGGCGGGGCCATCATGTCATCGAGCGTCACCGCGCCAAGCGCCGCCTGAACGGCCAGGGTCACGCGTGCCCAATGGGGTTTCGTTGCGCAATAGGAGGTATGGGTGCAGGCTTCATGATCGGTATCGCCCGCGCACTCGGTCATCCCGAGCGGGCCGTCGATCGCGGCGATGATCTCGGCAACGGTGATCTCGCGGGGCGCGCGAGCAAGCCGATAACCGCCACCAGAGCCGCGCGCCGCCGTGACCAATCCCGCACGGTTGAGCGCCTTAAGCACCTTGGCGACCGTGGCACTGGGCAGCCGCGTCGCCTCCGACAGGTCGGCGGTACTCGCCTGCCCGCCGCCGCTTTGCCTCATCTGGCCGAGATGAACCGCCAGAACGACGGCATAATCGGCCAATTTGCTGACGATAATCATGGCCCCGGTTCCATCCTTAGGAGCGAAAGGCTCCCACCACTTCCTATATAGGACTAATTCAGTCCCTTATTAAGGACCGTTCGGGTCAATCGTCAAGCGCTTGTAACGCATCGGGCTTTGCAGCCGCCGCCGCAGCGCGTATAGGTGAGGCGCACATGTGCTGAAACAGGAGTGAATTTTGACTTACCCCCGCGCACTTTCCCTGGTTCTGCCGATGGTTGGTGCCCTTGCGCTGGCCGCCTGCCAACAGGCTGGCTCCGACACCGCCAAGACATCTACGGTCGCCGCGCCGTCCATCGTTCAGGTGAATGGTTTGGCGATGGGTGGGGTGGACGATCTGCGCGCCCTGGCCCTCGTCGCTGCGCGTATCGCCGAAGCCTCGGAAACCTGCTCACTCCCCACCAAAGACCTGGATAAGCGCGTCAGCGATATCGATGGCTTATTGCCTGCCCTGCCTAACCTCGCCCAAGGCTGGTTCGAGGGGGCCTATAAGGCCGAACGCCAGTCGCAAGCCGCGCAGCGTAGCGCCAATTGTTCCGAAACCAGCGACCGCGTGCCCATCGCGCAAATGCTGACGCGCCTGCAGAACGATATGAATGCGCCCGCGTTTACAGCGTGGCTGACGACGCAGTTGGGGAAGAAGTAGCACGAGATTGGGGGCAGCCTCAGCTTTCCGAGGCTGCCCGTTGTCCTAACTCAACGACTGGCAGAACCGCTGAATCCGGCGGCAAGCGTCGATCACCAACTCGGTCGAGGTGGCGTAAGAAAGCCGGAAATAAGGCTCCAACCCAAAGGCCGCGCCTTGCACCGCCGCAACGCCTTCGGCTTCCAGCAGGGCGGTGACGAAATCGCTGTCGTTCTTAATCACCTTCCCGCTCGGCGTGGTTTTGCCGATAGTTCCGGCGCAGGAGGGGTAAACGTAGAAGGCCCCGTCCGGCTTGATGCAGGAGAGGCCGGGCGCGTCGTTGAGCAGATCAACGCACAGATCGCGGCGTTCGCGGAAAATTTCGTTCCGTTCGGCCAAAAAGCTGAGATCGCCCGTCAGTGCCGCTACGGCAGCCGCTTGGCTGATTGAAGAGGGGTTGGAGGTTGATTGCGACTGGATCGTCGCCATCGCCTTAATCAGCGCCTTCGGCCCGCCCGCATAGCCGATCCGCCAGCCGGTCATCGCATAGGCTTTCGAGACGCCGTTGACGGTCAGCGTCCGGTCGATGAGGGCGGGCTCCACCTCGGCCATTGTGCAGAACTGCCAATCGTCATAGGCGAGGTGCTCGTACATATCGTCGGTCATCACCCAGACGTGCGAATGCTTCAGCAGCACATCGGCGAGCGCGCGGATTTCGGCGCGGGTATAGCCCATACCGGTCGGGTTCGACGGGCTATTGAGAATGACCCATTTCGTGCGCGGGGTAATCGCCGCTTCCAGCGCTTCCGCCGTTAGTTTGAAATGGGCATTCTCACCGCACGGCACGATTACGGGCTCGCCGGCCGCCAGCAGCACCATGTCCGGGTAGGAGACCCAATAGGGCGACGGAATGATGACCTCATCGCCCGCATCCAGGCTTGCCATCAGCGCATTATAGAGAATCTGCTTACCGCCGGTGCCGACCGTGATGTTCTCGGGTTTATAGGAAAGATTATTCTCGCGTTGAAACTTGGCGCAGATCGCGGCCTTCAGCGCCGCCGTGCCGTCAACCGCCGTATATTTCGTGTCGCCGTTCTGGATCGCCTCAATCGCCGCCGCCTTCACATGGTCGGGCGTATCGAAATCGGGCTCGCCCACACTCATCGAGATAATATCCCGCCCTGCCGCCTTGAGCGCGCGGGCAGTATCGGTAACGCCAATCGTGGGTGAGGGTTTAATGCGCGACAGGCGGGTAGCGAGAAACGGCATGATCTTTCCTATTCGGTCAAGGGTCGCCAACAGCCGCCCGCGCCCCCTCCCCCCGTGTGAAAGCGCGACGGTGTATCGCCGCGACTGTGCGACGGGATTTTCGCGGACGCAATCCAGGAAATTGCCGTCAGGACAATGTCTCGCCAAACGGGCATAGTG
>NZ_JBILQX010000005.1:0-54279 GCF_044372965.1 Elstera sp.
TAGAAACATTTTCACGAACAAAAAGAGTTGGATCGGTTCCAAATCGGCGAATAATTTCGTCATAGATCGCTATAGCAGCCTCATTCTGGGGCGGTTGGAGAAGCGTTAGCATGCTCGCTTTATTATTTAGAGATACTGTAATTATTTCATGCAAATTTGGGTCTGCGGTGTAGCGGCGGTTGATTTCGTCATAGGCTGCGATTGCGGCTTGATATTTTCCCATAATTCCAAGCGTTGTCCCTTTACCGATAAGGGCACTTGCTACCTGCTTGCGTTGGCTTGGATCATTGCCAAACCGCTGGTCCACTTCCTCGAATGCCGTGATTGCGGCATCATATTGCGGTGGGGTCACTCGCCATAGGGTGTAGCCCTTGTCCGTAAGCGTTCTTGCGACTAGCTCTCGCAGAGTCGAGACAGTGCTGAAACGGCGCGTCACCTCCTCAAAAGTAGATACCGCCTCCTTGAAACGCTCTGCTCTTCCCAGGACCCAACCTTTCAAAGCTAAGGCGTGTGCAGTTTGCTCTGTAGTCTGTGTCGGTTGTGACAACCAGTTGTCCGTTAAGGCGAGGGCAGATTCGTAAGATTTCTGTTCGGTACGAGCAATGATAAGGACACGCCATTGGTCTGGAGTACGCTGTTTCTCAGATATATCTATAATTTTTAATAAGATTCTTTCCGCCGTTGGGGAGAGAGCTATTGCATTTTCGTCATATTGACTCGAGCGACTACGCTCCCATTTCTTAAGTAAATCCCTGATCTCGGCAATATCAGAAGAAAAAAGTGTTTCAACACTACTATGAAAATCTTTCTTTGCCTCGGGACTGCGCAAATACTCTTTAATGTTCTGCTCTGCTGCTAATTTAGCCTGTTCTGTGACTTTTATAACGGAATAAAGCCCTACGCCGAACAAGCCTGCTGTTAATAGTATGCTACCAAGCCCTAAAACAGAACTCATTTTGTTTGAAGCGCTTGAAATGGCATTGCTCGACGCGGCAACCTTGTTGGCCCCTTCGGTTAAAATAATAGATAAATCGCTAATCCTTTTATCTTGAGTGTCCAATCTCTCTTTTAGGGACTCAAGGACTGATTTCTCGACCGCCTTGATTGTTTCTGGCCATCCCTTCATCTCCTCTCTTAGCCGGTCGATGTCCTTTTCCAAATACCGAAGCTTAGTGTCTAACACAGTGTCAGCGGTCGCCGAGGTAGCAGCATCAGAGCGTCGAAACTGAAGAAATGTAGGAAAGCGCGCCATCATGACCTCTACTGGAAAATTGTTTTAAGGTGGTATCTGTGGCACTAGGCTCTTACCAAAATTAACCTTCCTTACTCCCCCGCCCCCCAAATCCCCCGCCCTTCCTTCCGCGCCGACGCCTCCGCACCCGCATACGCGCCTTTCGAATATTTCGCATAATCCCACGCCCAGCCGTTCGCCGCTTGGGAAAAGCTCAAATCCTGCCCGGCGGCGCAGCAGCGGGCGACGGTGCGACCGTGGTCGTCTGTGTCCACGGCGGCGCAGGCGATGTTGCGGCCTGCGACCAGGGATTGCAGCGCGTCTTGGGATTTGCGGTGGCCGGGGGTGCCGCTTTCGGGGGCGTTGATGCCCCAGAGGCGCACCAAATCGCCGCCCGAACAGCGCCGCCCGGTGAGATGTCCGCCCAAGTGGAGCGTGTCGCCATCGACCGCGCAGGCGGGGCCGGTCAGTTTGGCGTCGGTGGGGCAGGGGGCGCTGTCGTGTGTGCCGAACCATCCGGCGATCAATACCGCCAGCAAGGCGAGGGCCGACAGAAAACTGGGACGGGGAAGGCGCAACCCCCTGCGCGGCGGGGGCGGCGCGGGCACCTTGCCGCGTGGGGTCGAGGTTCTCCCCCCGCGCAGGCGGGCGAGGCGGCTAAGGGCGGCGTTGGGCGGCGGGCTCATGTTCATGATATAGCCCAAAATCTTCCCTGTCGGTACGCGAAAAACCATCAGGGCTGCACGGGTGTGGGTTGGTGGTGGGCGGCGGAGGCTCTATATCCTTAAAGGTCAAAGGAGATGTTCATGTCGGTGTCGCTCAAATCGTCGGGGGGTTTGCCAACCTGGGATCTGTCGGATCTCTATGCCGGGCCGACGGACCCCGCGCTGGATGCGGATTTCGCTTGGGCGCGCGGCCAGGCCGAGGCGCTGGTAGCGGAGGCGGAAGGCAAGCTTGCGGGCATCGCCTCGCCCGATTTTGCCGCCGTGCTGAAGCGCTATGAGGCGCTGGACGAGCGCCTGGGTAAAATCGGCTCCTACGCGCAGCTTCTCTACGCCCAAGACATGAGCAACCCCGATGTTGGGCGCTTTTACCAGTCGGTGCAGGAGCGGATTACCGAGATTGCCAGCCGTGTGCTGTTCTTCGGGCTGGAACTCAATCAGCTTGATGAAGCGGTGGTCGAAGGGCTGCTGACGGACCCCGCCGCCGCGCGCTACCGCCCGTGGATCGCCGCCACCCGCGCCTTCCGCCCGCATCAACTGCCCGACGCGCAGGAAAAGCTGCTGCTGGAGAAATCGCTCACCGGGCGGTCGGCCTGGGTGCGGCTGTTCGATGAAACGATGGCGGCCTTGCGCATTCCGCTCGATGGGCGCGAGTTGACCTCTACCGAAGTGCTGGCGCTGATGGTCTCGCCGGACCGTAAAATCCGCCAAGACGCAACCCAAGCCTTCGGCAAGGCGTTGGGGGAACAGACGCGCGTCTTCTCGCTCATCACCAATACGCTCGCCAAAGATAAGGAAGTGGAAGACCGCTGGCGCAAATACCCGCGCCCGATTTCCAGCCGGAATCTCGGCAACCGCGTGGAAGACGAGGTGGTTGCCGCGCTGATTTCCGCCGTCCGTGCCGCCTATCCGCGCCTCTCCCACCGCTATTATAAGCTGAAAGCCGGGTGGCTGGGCCTCAAGCAACTCGAAGCCTGGGACCGCAACGCCCCCCTGCCCGGCGCGCCGGATCGGCAGATTCCCTGGAGTGAGGCCACGCAAACCGTGCTGTCGGCCTACACGCAGTTTTCGCCCGATCTCGGCAAGGTGGCCGAACAATTCTTCGAGAAACCGTGGATCGATGCGCCCGTGCGGCCCGGCAAGGCCCCTGGGGCCTTCGCCCACCCCACGGTGCCCTCGGCCCATCCGTATTTGCTGGTGAATTATCAGGGCAAAGTGCGCGATGTGATGACGCTGGCGCATGAACTCGGCCACGGGGTTCACCAGGTGCTGGCGGGGCGGGAACAGGGGCATTTGCTGGCCGACACGCCCTTGACCCTCGCCGAAACCGCCTCGGTCTTCGGGGAAATGCTCACGTTCCGCGCGCTGCTGGCCGCTGAAAAAGACCCGGCGCAGCGGCGGTTCCTGCTGGCCTCCAAGGTCGAAGACATGCTGAACACGGTAGTTCGGCAAATCGCGCTGCATTCGTTTGAAGAGGCGGTGCATGATCGCCGCCGCGACGGCGAGTTGCTGCCCGATGATCTGTCGGAAATCTGGTTGCAAACCCAGCGCGATTGCCTGGGCGATGCGGTGCGGTTCGACGACAGCTATAAGAATTTCTGGGCCTATATTCCGCACTTCATCCATTCGCCCTTCTATGTCTACGCCTATGCCTATGGCGACTGTTTGGTGAACTCGCTTTATGCCGTCTATGCGAAGGCCGAAGACGGGTTCGCCGAACGCTATTTGACCCTGCTGAAGGCCGGGGGCTCCCAGCATCATTCGGCGCTGCTGGCTCCCTTTGGGCTGGATGCGCGCGACCCGGCCTTCTGGGATCGCGGCCTGCAAATGATCGCCGACTTCATTGACGAGCTAGAAGGGCTGCCCGCGCATGTCTGAGGAAAACAGCTTCGGCGGGCGCATGCGCCGCTACGCCACCGTCACCACCAAGATGAGCGGCGTCGCGGCGCGGCTCGCGGGTGAACGGTTCCTCGGCATCGGCATCGACCGCGATAAGCACGCCGCCGAACTCACCGCGATTCTGGGCGGCATCAAAGGCCCACTGATGAAAGTGGGGCAGTTGATCGCGGTGCTGCCGGACGTGCTGCCGGAAGAATATGCGCGCGAGCTTCGCCAGCTTCAGTCCGACGCGCCGGCGATGGGCTGGCCCTTTGTGAAGCGCCGCATGCAAGGCGAGCTTGGGCCGGGCTGGCAAAGCCGCTTTGCTGAGTTTGGGCAGGAGGCGGCCGCTGCCGCCTCCTTGGGCCAAGTCCATAAGGGAAGGCTGCACGATGGCCGCGCGGTGGCGGTGAAGCTGCAATATCCCGACATGGCGTCCGCCGTGGAAGCGGACCTGAAGCAGCTCAAACTGCTGCTCTCGCTTTATGAGCGGGCGGATAAGGCCATTTCGACCGGCGATATTCACCTTGAAATCGGCGACCGGCTGCGCGAGGAGCTGGATTACGACCGCGAGCGCCGCCATATCCACCTGTATCGGGAGATTCTGGCCGGGGAGCCGGGGGTTTCCGTCCCCGAGCCCATCAACGAGCTTTCGACCAAGCGCCTGCTGACGATGACCTGGCTCGACGGCGTGCCGCTGCTGTCGCTGAAGGATGCGCCGCTGGAACAGCGCAATCGCCTCGCCTATAACCTCTTCCGCGCCTGGTACGTGCCCTTCTACCGCTATGGCGTGATCCACGGCGACCCGCACCCCGGCAATTACGCCGCCCGCGCCGACGATGGGATTAACCTGCTCGATTTCGGCTGTATCCGCGTTTTCCCGCCGCGCTTCGTGAATGGCGTGATCGAGCTTTATCACGCGCTCGATACCGGCGACCGCGACCGGGCGATTGCAGCCTATGAAACCTGGGGCTTCACCAATCTCTCAAAGGAATTGGTGGATGTGCTGAACCAATGGGCCAGCTTCCTCTACGGTCCGATTCTTGAAAACCGCACGCGGCTGATCCAAGAGGCGGGCGGCACCGAATACGGTAAGGAAGTCGCGTCCAAGGTCCACGCCGAACTGCGCCGCCTGGGCGGGGTGAAGCCGCCGCGCGAGTTCGTGTTCATGGACCGCGCCGCGATTGGCTTAGGCTCGGTCTTCACCCATTTGCAGGCGGAGATCAACTGGTACGATTTGTTCCACGATCTCGCCGCCGATTTCGACGCGGACGCGCTGGCAGCGCGGCAGAGCGCGGCGCTGGCGGCGGCGGGGGTGCCGGAGGGGGTTTAGGGTGAAGTAGTAAAGTTTATAATTGCCCGCATCTGGGCCTGATTTAGAAAGAAATTCTCGTTACGGCACTGCCCCTGTCAACTGTCGAGGCAGTGCTCTCGGACGGCTAATATGGTAGGGATGATTTTCTTTAGAAATTGGTTGTTTGCGCGGTAATTTGATTTTATGTACATTGGCTTCTGACTTTGAGAGAGCTATCGCTTTAGTTATAAACTTGAAAGTTGAATTTATTTGGTTTATGCTGCTCATAATTTTTAAAATTCTGGAGCATTTTAGTATGTTTGGTTATTTTTAGGAAAAGACAGCAACGTCAGCCTAAAGGTAATCTAGTTTTCCGTTCTAACGAAGCAGCATTTCAAATGGCATGTAAGTTTGGGAACAACTCTCTGGATGATGAGAATTTAGTCGTTAGCATTGTTTTAAAGGGGGCTGGTGACGAGGTTTGCATAAAATTTGCGAATCAGAAAGATGACACTATACCATATGAGGAAGTTGATAAGTTGTTGTCTGTTGGTAGTGTTGAAAATATTTGCTTCTCTGCCCAAACTTTAAATGGAGTTCCGCCTTTAAAAAAAGGCGACTTGGTTATGTCTTTTGTGCCGAGAGGTCTTTTATTTCGTGGAGGTTCGTTTTTGCCTTCGGCTTTGATTGCGGCAAAAATTTCTCCGGAGATAAATAAAGCTGGTGGGTGGAAAGTGATAAGATAGTATTTAATATAATCTATATTTATTTTGCATCTGAGTTTTTTTGAATATTTTTTTAAATTTATTGAATTTTGTTATTTTTCATTCTTTCTTCATTGGGCTGTACGTCGAGCTTGTCGATTATCAGGATTATCACTGAGGGCATGACCATGATGCACACCCATCCCCATCCCGGCGAAATCCTCAAGGAAACCGTGTTTGCGCCGCTCAACCTCACGGTGACGGAGGCGGCGAGCAGGCTTTCCCTATCGCGGGTCGCCTTGTCGCGGGTGCTGAATGGCAAAGCGGGCATCAGCGCTGATTTGGCGATTCGCTTGGAAAAAGCGGGCGTGAGCACAGCGCGGTTTTGGGTCACGCTTCAGGCGAATTACGATCTTTGGGTGGCAATGCAGCGCGAACAGCCCCCGGTGCGGGCGTTGCAGGAGGTTGCGGCGTAGCGCTTCAAGCCGAAAACTTTGGGCTCCACCCCCGTGAGAGAGGGGGAGCCCTTTCCCTTACCCCGCCGCGATTTGCGTCTTGGCAACGCCCAGCAGCCGGTCCATCTCGGCGCGCAACTCATTCGCGCCGATGCTGATGCCCTTGGCGGCAAAATCACCCGCGACTTTTTCGAGCACGTCATCGTCGCCCGGACGGTCGAAGTCGGCGGCGACAACGGTTTTCGCATAGGCGTCCGCATCGGCCTCGCCGAGCTTTTCGGCGGCCCAAAGCCCGAACAGCTTGTTGCGCCGCGCGACCACCTTGAAGCGCAGGCTGTCATCCTGGGCGAATTGGGTTTCGAACGCTTTTTCCCGATCGCTAAAGCCGCTCATGGTGCTCCCCTGGCCTGGTTATCCTGCCGGGACACATAGGGTGCGCGGCAGAACAACGCAAGCGGTAGCGGCGCTTAGGTTCCCAGAATTTCGGCTTTGGCGACCGCGTGCAGGCGAATCAACTCTTCGCGCAGGCTCGCGGGTTCGGCGTGAACGCCGCGCGAGGCGAGATCATCGGCCACGCGCTCCAGAATATCCTCATCGCCGGGGTGCTCGATGTCGTAATCGATCAGGCCCTTGGCATACATATCGGCTTCTGCGGTGGGCAGGCCCATGCGCTCGGCGGCCCACAGCCCGAAGAGCTTATCCCGGCGCACGACCGCGCGGAAAGCCTGGTCTTGTTCCAGCGCGAAATGGGCTTCAAAGGCCCGTTCCCGATCTTCAAACTTGGTCATGGTTTGCTTTACTCCTGGGGGCGCGACCCCTGATGGTTGGTCTTTCGACTCCCTATCTGGAAAATAAGCTTAGCCTAGTCTTTGATGGAGCTCAAAGCTGGCAAATTATACGAGCTTGGCGTGAGGAGGGGTAAGCGATGTGTGTTGTGCTCGTATTGCGGCGTCCGGGGCACCGGTGGCCGCTGCTGATGGCGGCGAACCGTGAAGAAATGGCGGATCGGCCCTCGCGCCCGCCGGGGCGGCATTGGCCGGATCGGCCCGAGGTGCGCGCGGGCTATGATGAAAGTTCCGGCGGCTCCTGGCTGGGGATCAACGACTATGGCGTCACCGCAGCCCTACTCAACCGGCACGGCACGTTGGGGCCGCAGGCAGGCAAGCGCAGCCGGGGGGAATTGGTGTTGGATGCGCTCGACCATGCCGATGCGTCCGTTGCGGCGAAATCCTTGATCGATCTCGATCCGCGCGCCTATCGCGGTTTCAATCTGGTCCTAGCCGACGATCAAGACGCCTATTGGCTGCGCTCGGACGAGGAAAAACTGACCGTGGCCGAAATCCCCGAAGGATTTTCGATGTTCGGGGCCTGGGAGCGCAGTGATCCGGGGGATCCGCGCGTGAAACGGCATTTGACGCGCTTCATTGCCGCCCCCGTGCCGGATCCCGATAGCGGCGATTGGGGGGCGTGGCAGGCGCTCCTCGCCCAAGACGATAAGATTGATCCGCGCCAGGGGCTCACGCTGCATCTGCCCAATGGCTATGGTACGCGCGCGTCGAGCCTCATCGCGCTCCCCACCTTGGGCGATGGCCGACAGCCGGTATTTTTGCACGCGGATGGGCCGCCCGCGACGCACCCCTATGAACCCGTCGCATAGGCGGGTCGAGCCTTGGGCACCCTTGGGGGACGACGGGTAGATTGTATCGGCCTCCCCCCGCTGCTATAGAGACCCAACCGGATCGCCGCCGCTGGGGTTGGCGCGACCGGCGTGACCCCCGAAGGATGGTTTGATGGCGCGACGCAGGAAGATTTACGAAGGCAAAGCCAAAGTTCTGTTCGAAGGACCGGAACCCGGCACGATCGTGCAGTATTTCAAGGACGATGCGACCGCCTTCAATAATCAGAAAAAAGGCGTGATCAGCGGCAAGGGCGTGCTGAACAACCGGATTTCTGAATATCTGATGACGCGCCTCACTGAAATCGGCATTCCCACGCATTTCATTCGCGCGCTCAATATGCGTGAACAATTGGTGCGGCAGGTCGAAATTATTCCGATTGAAGTCGTCGTGCGCAATGTCGCGGCGGGCTCTATGTCCAAACGCCTCGGCATTCCCGAAGGCACGCCTTTGCCGCGCGCCATCATCGAATATTATTATAAGAACGATGAGCTGGGCGATCCGATGGTGTCGGAAGAGCATATCACCGCCTTCGGCTGGGCCAGCACGCAAGATATCGACGATATGATTCACCTGACGCTTCGGGTGAATGATTATCTTTTGGGGCTTTTCCTCGGCGTCGGCCTCAAGCTGATCGACTTCAAGCTGGAGTTTGGTCGCCTGTGGGAAGAAGAGGAAATGCGTATCGTTCTGGCCGATGAAATCAGCCCGGACAATTGCCGCCTCTGGGATGTAAAATCGAATCAGAAACTCGATAAGGACCGCTTCCGCCAGGATCTTGGCGGGGTGCAGGAAGCCTATCAGGAAGTCGCCCGCCGCTTGGGCGTGCTTCCGGTCGAGGTTGAGGGCGAGGCCAGCGAGGGCGAAGACCCGCGCCCGCCGCGCGTCGTAAACTAACGAAAATCCGAACCCGCCGGTCCTCCCGGCGGGTTTTGAGCTTTAGAACACTAAAATTTTGGAAGGATGGGGCGATGAAGGCGCGCGTACACGTTACCTTGAAGCAAGGCGTTCTCGACCCCCAGGGCCGGGCGATCCATCAGGCGCTCGAAACTTTGGGTTTTGAAGGCGTCGAGGACGTGCGCCAAGGCAAGTATATCGAACTTGACCTTGCCGAAACCGATGCCGCCAAGGCCGAAACCCTGGTGCGCGAAATCTGCGCGACGCTGCTCGCCAACCCGGTCATCGAATCCTATACCGTTTCGTTGCAGGATTAAGCGCCATGAAAAGCGCGATTCTGGTCTTCCCCGGCACCAACCGGGAGCATGACGCGGCAGCGGCCCTGCGCCAAATCTGCGGCTCGGAGCCTGCCTTCGTCTGGCACGGCGAAACGGAGCTTCCGGCGGGGCTCGATTTGATCGTTGTCCCCGGCGGGTTTTCCTACGGCGACTACCTGCGTTCGGGTGCCATGGCGGCGCAATCGCCGATCATGGGGGCCGTGAAGGCGGCGGCGGACAAGGGCGTCCACGTCCTCGGCGTCTGCAATGGCTTCCAGATCATCACCGAAGCCGGGCTGCTGCCGGGCGCGCTGATGCGCAACGCCTCGCTGAAGTTCGTCTGCCGCGATGTGTTCCTGTCGGTTGGAACGACGAATTCGGCCTTCACTTCGGCCCTGCACGTCGGCCAAGTGCTGCAAGTGCCGGTGGCCCATCACGACGGCAATTACTTCGCCGATGCGGCGACCCTCGACCAGCTTGAAGCCGAAGACCGCATCGCCTTTCGCTATTCAAGCCCCGATGGCGAGTTCGAGGAAGGCTGGAGCCCGAACGGCAGCCAGCGCGATATCGCCGGGATTCTGTCGGAAAACCGCCGCGTCCTTGGGCTGATGCCCCATCCTGAAAATGCCATTGATCCGCTGCTGGGATCGACCGACGGCGCGGGCCTGTTCCGCAGCCTCGTCCAATCCCTCGTCGGTTAAGGAGTTCGTCCCCGTGACTTCTCATCCCGTGACGGCAAATACGCTCGCCTTCGACACGCGCCCCGCGACCGAGGCTGACGCCACCGAGTTCGGCCTAAAAAAAGACGAATATCAACGCATTCTGACCCGCCTCGGGCGCACGCCGACCCTGGTGGAATTGGGCGTGTTCTCGGTGATGTGGTCGGAGCATTGCTCCTATAAATCCTCTCGGATTCACTTGAAGAAACTCCCGACGACCGCGCCCTGGGTCATCTGCGGGCCGGGCGAAAACGCGGGCGTTATTGATATTGGCGACGGCGACGCCGCCATCTTTAAGATCGAAAGCCATAATCACCCGAGCTTCATCGAACCCTATCAGGGGGCGGCGACCGGCGTGGGCGGCATTATGCGCGACGTTTTCACGATGGGCGCGCGCCCGATTGCCAACCTCAATGCTCTGCGCTTTGGCGATCCTGCCCACCCGAAAACCCGGCATTTGCTGGCGGGGGTTGTGTCGGGTATTGGCGGCTACGGTAACTGCATGGGCGTGCCCACGGTTGGCGGCGAAACGCAGTTTCACCCGGCCTATAACGGCAATATCCTGGTCAATGCCATGACGGTCGGCATTGCCAAGCAGGATAAGATTTTCTATTCGGCCGCCGCCGGTGTCGGCAATCAGGTGATCTACCTGGGGGCAAAGACGGGTCGCGACGGGATTCACGGCGCGACGATGGCCTCGGCGGAATTCACTGAGGAAGCCGAAAGCAAGCGCCCGACGGTGCAGGTCGGCGATCCCTTCACCGAAAAGCTGCTCCTCGAAGCCTGCCTGGAGTTGATGGCGACCGACGCGATCGTTGCCATTCAAGATATGGGGGCTGCGGGCCTCACCTCCTCCTCGGTCGAAATGGCGGGCAAGGGCAACCTTGGGATCGAGCTTGATCTCGATTTGGTTCCGACGCGCGAAACCGGCATGAGTGGCTATGAAATCATGCTCTCGGAAAGCCAGGAACGCATGTTGATGATCCTAAAGCCGGGATCGGAAGGCATCGCGCGGGCGATTTTCGAGAAATGGGGCCTGGATTTTGCCCCCATCGGTGTGCTGACCGATTCGGGCCATATTGTTCTAAAGAAATCGGGCGGCGTGATCTGCGATCTGCCGCTCTCGCCCCTGGTGGACGATGCACCGCTCTACGACCGGCCCTACGAGCCGACGCCATTGCAAGATGAGGTGCTGGCGGGCGAAGTCGAAGCGCCGGATTCGCTCACCGACGCGCTCATTACGCTGATGGGCACGCCGGATATGGCGTCGAAGCGCTGGATTTGGGAGCAGTACGATCACCTCGTTGGCGGCCATACCGTCCAGCGCCCCGGTGGCGATGCCGCCGTGGTGCGCCTGCCGGGCCAGAAAAAGGCGCTGGCGATGGTAACGGATTGCACGCCGCGCTATTGCTTCGCCGATCCGCATTTGGGCGGCAAGCAGGCCGTGGTCGAAAGCTGGCGCAATCTGACAGCGGTGGGCGCAACGCCGCTCGCCGTGACCAATAACCTCAACTTCGGCAATCCCGAGCGGCCCGAGATTATGGGCCAACTCGTCGGCTGCCTTGAAGGTATGGGCGAAGCCTGCCGGGCGCTCAATTACCCGATCATTTCGGGCAATGTGTCGCTTTACAATGAAACCAACGGCGAAGGCATTTTGCCGACTCCGGTGATCGGCGGCGTTGGGCTCTTGGCCGATGCGGCGCTCGCCATGGATATGGCGTTTAAGACCGAGGATGAAACCATCTTCGTGATCGGCGAAACGAAAGGCTGGCTGGGGAATTCCATTTACCTGCGCGAGCTGTGCGGGGCCGAAGCGGGGGCGCCGCCGCCGGTTGATCTCGCCCTGGAAAAGCGCCACGGCGATTTCGTCCGCGCGCTGATCCTTGAGAAACTCGTGACCGCCTGTCACGACGTCAGCGACGGCGGGTTGCTCGTCGCCGTGACCGAAATGGCGCTGGCCGGCGATATGGGGGCGGAAATCGATCTACCCGATACCGCGCCGCCGCACGCCATTGCCTTCGGCGAGGATCAAGGCCGCTATATCGTCACCACGGCGGATGCGGACACGTTGCGCCGCCGCGCCGCCGAGGCGAAGATTCCCTTGCTGGAACTTGGGCTGACCGGCGGTGACGCCATCATCATCAACGGCGAAGACGGCATCGATCTTGAAGATCTAATGATCGTTCACGAAAGTTGGTTGCCGGACTATATGGAAAATGGTCTTGGCAGCGACGATGAAGATGACAATCTGTATGCGGACGACGATTCGTCGGACGAGGAATAGGAGACCGCTCGAATGGCTATGGATGCTGCCACCATCGAAACTATGATCCGCGAGGCCCTGCCCGATGCACAGGTGAGCATTCAGGATCTGCGCGGCGATGGCGACCATTACGCCGCCCATGTGGTTTCCGCCGAGTTCCGGGGCAAGTCGCGCGTGCAGCAACATCAAATGGTCTATGCGGCCTTACGCGGCAAAATGGGGGGCGAGTTGCACGCGCTTGCCCTGCAAACCGCAACGCCCGACGCCTGATCTTACCTGAAAGGATAAAGCTATGACTGACGCAACCGTTCGGGACCGCATCCACCAGGAAGTGACTGGCAGCGATGTGGTTTTGTTTATGAAGGGCACGCCGGTTTTCCCGATGTGCGGTTTCTCTGCCGCCGTCGTGCAGGTTCTCAACCATTTGAACGTTCCGTTCAAAGGTATTGACGTTCTGCAAGACCCCGGTATTCGCCAAGGCATTAAGGATTACAGCGATTGGCCGACGATTCCGCAGCTCTATGTAAAGGGCGAATTTGTGGGCGGCTGCGATATTATCCGCGAAATGTTTGAAAGCGGCGAGTTGATCGAGCTGCTTAACACGCGCGGTATTAACGTTCAGGCGGCTTAGGTTTAGAGAAAAAGAGAGTGGTTTTCGCGCCACTCTCTTTTTTATTTTGTTAATAGAATTTTATTTAATTTGAATCAAAATAGTCTTGCCTGCACCTTAAAAGGTTAATCTTTTGCAGCGCGACAGTTTTTTCCCATCCGGTAGGCGGCTTTTAGCTGGATTGCTCGTCTTCCTTCGCTACACTGAGGCCCATGGTTGCCCAACCCTCCCTCTCGCAAGTGGCGGATTCAGGCCCGTCCGGCAATTCTTGCCGCCGCCTATGATCGGCTGCCGGTGGCTATGCTGTGTGTGCGTGACAAGGATATTCTCTACGCCAATGGGGCGGCAGCGACTCTCTTGGGTGTGTCTGCCGTCAGCCTGAAGGGTCGGGCCCTGGCGCCGCTGCTGAAACCGGACGATCCGGACGCGATCGATCTTGGTCGCATGTCCCGCGCCGATCCGTTGGAAACACTCGCCATTCCCCACGCGGGCGGCGATAGCTGCGGTGCCCTCTGCGACGTTTCGGTTTCCCCAGCCCCCACGGGGCGGGCGGGAGACTGGCTGCTTTGCCTGCGCCCACTTGGGCCGGGTGGGTGCATTCTGGGGCCGATCACTGATCAGGGTTCGATTTTAGCGCATCTGTTGGATGCGGTTGGCGATGCGGTGCTCGTCGTCGGCAATGACGGGCGGATTATCGATCTCAACAAGGGCGCGCAGCGGGTCTTTGCGATGGATCGGGAGCCGGCGCGCGGCATGTCCATCTGGCCGCTGCTGGCGCCGACGCTGTTCGAGGGGGAGGATACCCTCCCGGAAGCCTCGGTTCAGATGCTGCTGCGCGCGGTGCCGCGCAGTACGCTGGGCACCGGGCGGTCGATGACGCTGTCCCGCGCCGATGGCATTAGCTTCCCCGGCGAGATCGCCATTACGCCGCTGCCCTTACCGGGCTGTTCGGCGCATCTCATTACCGTGCGCGACGTCTCGGACCGTAAACGCATCGAAAGCCGCTTGGAGCGGCTGGCGCTTTACGATCCGCTCACGCGCTTGCCCAATCGGGTCAAGGTGCTGCAGCATCTGGAACGGCTTGTCGCGCAATCGCCCTTGGGCACGATTGTGGCGGTTGCCATCGATGTCGATCATTTTAAGTATGTGAACGATTTCTTCGGTCATGGCCCTGGCGACCGGCTGCTGCAGGCGGTCGGCGGGCGCTTGGGCGGTGATCTTGAGGAAGGCGATTTGCTCGGCCACCTCGGCGGCGATGATTTTGTCATCGTTTCGGCGACCGCTGACCCGATTGCGACGATTGACCGGTTGGCCCGGCGGGTGGAGGAAGCGTCGGCGCGCACGTTCCTCATCGACCAATCGGAACTGTTTATCTCGCTGTCGCAAGGCATCGCCCTTTACCCCGATCACGCAACCGACCCATCGAACCTGCTGACGGCCGCCCAGGCGGCGACCTATGAGGCGAAGGAAGCGGGGCGGGCGACGACGGTGATCTATTCCGAACGGGTGCGCGACCGGCGCGCCGGTCGGCTGGCGATTGAAACCGATCTGCGCCGCGCCGTGGAGCGGGGGGAACTTTCGATTGAGTATCAACCCCGCTTAGGCGTGGCCGATCACAAGCTGCTGGGCATGGAAGCTTTGCTGCGCTGGGATCACCCGGACATGGGCCGTATCCCGCCGTCGCATTTCATTCCGATTGCCGAGGAATCGGGGCTGATCGTGCCGATTGGTCACTGGGTTCTGGAAACGGCGTGTAAGCAGGCGCGTTTGTGGACGCAAGCCGGATTCCCTGACCTTAAAATCGCGATTAATCTCTCGGTGCGGCAGTTCCGCGACGCGGGCTTGCTAATGAAGGTTGTCGAAGCGATCAATACCTCTGGCCTACCTGCGGCTAATCTGGAGCTTGAGATTACCGAAAGCGGGCTGATGAGCGATCTCGACCGCGCGATTGACCTTTTGCAAGATTTGAAGCAACTCGGCATAACCATCGCCATCGACGATTTCGGCACCGGCTATTCCTCGCTCTCCTACCTCAAGCGTCTGCCGATCGATCTCTTGAAGATCGACCGTAGTTTTATTGCTGGCCTCTCAGAAAATGCCGATGACCGCGCGATTTGTCAGGCGATTGTATCAATGGCCGCCAGCTTGGAGCTTGAAACCGTCGCCGAAGGGGTCGAAACCGAAGGTCAGTTTGAGTGTTTGCGCCAGATCGGTTGCCACGAGGTTCAAGGCTTTTTCTTCGCGCGACCACTCACGGTCGACGAGTTTTCAGACTATCTTGCGCAACGACGGATTTGACGTTTGTTTGCGGGCGTAAGCCCCTCGCCAGCGCCGCCGAATTGCGCTATCCCTGACATAAGCAGAATAAAATTCGGCAGGGTCTCCTATGGGCAAATCGCCACGCAAGTTGGATCGGACCGATCTGAAAATCCTCAGTCTCCTGCAGACCGAGGGGAGGATTACCAATCTCAAGCTGGCCGAAAAAGTGGGCCTGTCGCCCAGCCCTTGCCTGGAACGGGTGAAGCGGCTGGAGGCCGCGGGCTATATCAACCGCTATTCCGCCGAAATTGATCTCGATTTATTGTGTCGAAATGTTCTGGTTTTTGCCGAAGTAACGCTGAAGAATCAAAGAAGTGAAGATTATGAGCGATTTGAAACAGTAATTGCTAAGATACCTGAGATCATCGAAGCCTACTCGATTGGCGGTGGCTATGATTATCTTCTAAAATTTGTCTGTGGTGATGTGCGGGACTATCAAATTCTCAGCGAAAAAATGATTAATTCGGATATGGGGATTGATAAATTCTTTAGTCATATCGTCATTAAGCCAGTAAAATCCTATGCAGGAATGCCCTTGGCGCATCTCATCGATAAAGACACGAATCCGTCCATCATTCTGTCCTGATGTTAAGTCTTTAGGATAGTTTCACCTGACCGTAGGATGCGACTGTAATCAGGCTACGGGTTTTGCGCTAAAATTTGGTCTGAAGCGGCCCTATTGCCCGATTCTCAAAACTGAGTGACAGAAGAATGTAGCGATGATACATTCAACCCACGTCAATCGGTCGGCAATCCTCCCCTCCCCGTCGGCCGGTTGCGCGGGTGCTTTCGGGCAAGAGCGCCTGCAAAATTGAAACGGCTGAAGCGTGGGCAACGCTTCGGCCGTTTTTCTTGCCCCAGTTAGTTAGGCTGCGACGCGCTGATCGCCAAAGCTGGGGATGAGCCCAGCCATTCGACCGAAATGCTCCAAATCCTGGCACTCGACATCGAGCAAATCACCGCTACGACGATACCAGCTTGCAATCGCCTCCACCCTAATCCGTTGGGTGGCGTCGAGCGCGGGGGAGGCTAACAACCCGTCAATTAGCGGATGGCCGGTTTCAACCTCGACAACCGTCGCTGCCGGGGGCTCCGCCGGGCTGTGCGCGGGGGGGAGGGGCGCTACGGCCTCGGGCGTCGGTTCGGCGGGCTTGCGGCTCGCGGCGTCTTCGCGCAGACGGGCGAGGGTCTGCCAATGGTGGGCGGCGCGCTCGGCGGCGACCCGGCGCCGAGTTTCTGCCGCCAGTTGCCGCCCCAGATCGATCAAGCTGCGCCAGCCTTTGGCAGGCGCTTGCAGAATAACCTCGTCCCAGCTTAATCCAGCAACGCGCACAAGGCGGGAGGCGGCGCGCGCGGCGGCCAAAACCTCCGCGTCCTGATCGCTTTCAAGGCGCGCCAGCAGCTTGGGCAGCCGCGCCAAATCACCCGCCTGATCCTGCGATCCGTGCCGCGCCATGCCCGATCTCCTGTTGCTTATTTCGGAACAAACCCCGAACCTGTTCTCTGAGAATGCCGCTGGTTCAGGGGCTTGTCAACCGATCTTCAACAGATGTCAGACGGTTTGTATTACGTGGGGGCGGCCAGGAGATTCGGGCGCGACAGAACCCGTTCGGCGGGTAGTACCACGGTAATCGTCGTGCCCACATTCAGCGCCGTCTCAATCAGAAGCGTGCCGCCGTGCAGTTCCACCAGCGATTTCACGAGCGGTAGCCCAAGGCCGGTGCCTTGGAATTTGCGCGACAGGCTATTGTCCAACTGGCGGAAGGGCGTCAGCGCAATCGGCACTTCGGCGGGGTCCATGCCGATCCCGGTATCGGCGACGTGCAGAGCAAGGCCGCCCGTTTCCAGAAGCTCGACGCGGGTGGTAATGGTGCCACCCGCGTCGGTAAACTTCACCGCGTTGGAGAGAAGGTTCAGTAAAATCTGGCGCAACAGCCGTCCATCGGCATAAACGCTCGGCATTTGTTGCGGAAGCTCAGTGTGCAGCGACAGGCCTGCCCGGGCGGCGCGGTGTTGCAGCAAGCGGGCGACCGATTGAATGATGCGGGCGAGATCAAGGTCTTCCTCGTTCAACTCCACCTTGCCGGATTCGATTTTGGAGAGATCGAGGATATCGTTGATGACTTCCAGCAGATGCGCGCCGCTCTCGCGGATATCGCGGGCATAGTCCAGATAGCGGGGGTTGCCGATGGGGCCGAAGAGTTGCCCTTCCATAATTTCGGCAAAACCGATGACGGCATTGAGCGGCGTGCGCAGCTCGTGGCTCATATTAGCCAGGAAGACGGTTTTGGCGCGGTTGGCGGCAAAGGCTTCTTCCATCGCCGTACGCATCTTTTCTTCACTGCGCTTGCGATGGGTAATATCGATATGGGTGAAGACGAAGCCGAGGCCGGGGGTGAAGCGCCGGTAGGTTTCGATGATTTTATCCGAAAGGATCGTCCATTCGATCCGCTCGGGCCCATTCGGCGGCAGGCTGGTCATTTGCTGCTGCACGATGGTCTCAGGATCGCCAATACCATAGTCGCCGCGCTTGGCAAAATAGCGCACCAGATCGGCATAGGGCATGCCGGGTTTGATGACGCCATTCGGCAGATCGAAAATACCGTGCAGCAGCCGGTTCCAGTGGCGAATCTTCAGATCTTCATCCACGAGCAGCACGGAAGTTGCGACGTTATCGATGGTCAAACGCAGCAGGGCGGTTTGCCGGGCCAGTTCCATTTCGCGCTGCCGTAGGCGCGTGAGGTTCGAGGCTGCGCCGCGCCAGCCGAGAATCGCGCCGTCGCTCCCTAAAATCGGCCGCCCGGACGAGCGAACATAGGCCAACGTGCCGTTGGCGCGGCGGACAGAATAGAGGAAATTATCGAAAGGGCGTCCAGCGGCTATATCTTCCGCATGGCGGCGCCAATGGGCTTGGTCGGTATCATCGGCGGTCAGATCCTGCCTGCGCTTGCCGTAGGGGAGGCGGTCGGGGCCTTCCACGTCCGGCACGGCCGACTGCGCGCCGCGTTCGAACCGAACAAAGCGCCCCTCGGCATCCATCTCCCAGTACCAATCTGCGCTACACGCCAGGAAATCCTGATACTTGGCTTCAAGAACCCGCTGGGCTTCCCGCACGCGGCCCATTTGTCGCCGCAGAGAGAGCCCCCAGGCCGCCAAGACCGTAGCGATGATCGCTATACCGAGAAACGCGATAAATGCAGCACTTGTCCCCACGTTCAGCACCGCCTGCCATCAAAAAATGTCAGCGGGCGGCCCAACGCCCGTACGACAAGGTCAACTCACTTCTCCCCGCAACAAGCATACCTGATCCGATGGGGGGGCGCGAGTCTAGGACCGCAACGGCGGAAAGATTTAAACCGCTGCGGATGACGGAATAGGAAAATTACAAATGTAGCGTGGTTTCACCCTTGACTCGCCGCACTGCACAACGTACTTTTGCAGTGCGGCATAGAGAGTTTCTCTCTTCCCGCTGACGCTCTTGAGCGTTTCCTCCCTAAACTCGGCAGCCGCGCTTTTTGCGCGGCTCTTTTTTTGCCCCGCTCTTTTTCGCCCGGCTCAGATAAGGCGATCTTTGGGAAAGGTGAGGGTAAAGCGGCTCCCGTCGCCGGGGCGGCTGACCAGGGTAACGCGCCCGCCGTGCAACTCGATAAGCGATTTCACCAGCGGCAGTCCCAGGCCCGCGCCCGTATGCTGACGGGCAAGACCGTGATCGACCTGGTAAAACGGATCGAAGACCGATCCCTGCTCATCGGCGCTAATGCCAATTCCTGTATCCGCCACGGTTATTTCCGCCTCCCCTTCGGCATTCACCCCCCAGGTAACGCTGACCGATCCGCCCGCTGGAGTGAACTTCACCGCATTGTTGGCAAGGTTGAGCACGCATTGCCGCACGGTGCGCAAATCGGCAAAAATCACCACGGGCGGGGCGGGCGCTTCGCCCAACGTGAGGCTAATTCCGCCCGCCTCAGCCTTACTGCGCAGCAGATCGACAGCAAAGCGGCAGGGGGCGGCAAGATCGAGCCGGGTTTCGTTCAACGTATACTGACGCGCCTCGATCCGGGTCAGCGACAGAAGGTCTTCCACAAGGCTAAAGAGATGTTCGGCGCTTTGATGGATGTGGCCGACATACTCGGCATAGCGGGGGGGCTGGATCGGCCCGAAGCTGGCGCGTTTGATCGTTTCGGAAAAACCTAAAATCGAGTGCAGCGGCGTGCGCAACTCGTGGCTCATGTTCGCAAGAAACGCCGTCTTGGCGTTATTTGCTTCCTCGGCCTGTTGTCGGGCTTGTTGCGATGCGGCATGAAGCGTGGCCAGTTCGGCTTCGCGTTCACGTAGCACCGCTACCATTGCATCGGAATGCCGTAGCAGCCGTTGGGTGCTGCTAATTTCGGTAATCAGCAGAATGAACAGTACGATGATAAGCGTATCCAACCCAATCAAGAGCAGGCCCAACCGGGCTTCTAACTCGTTTTGGGCGGCACTGGAGCGCATGCCATTGTAATTGGGGTCGGTCAGCATCGTCAAAAAGGCTTCGCGCAGGCGCGGGATGATTTTGTTGATTTGAGAATAGGCGGCCCGCAACTCGTCGGGGGTTGCTTTGTCGAGATGAGCAATCAGCGGATCTTGATCGTTCAAAACCTTATCGAAGGCTTCAAGGGTTTCCGGGTAGCCCGGCAGCCGAAACAGCGGTTTCCCCTCGGGCCCATGTTTTAGAACATCCACCCGGCTCCACGTGGTATCGAACCGGCGCAAAGTTTCGCGCCGCAACGCCGGATCATCGGGTGTACGCGCGAGAAGATTGAGTGCGTGGCTATAGCGTAAGGCTTCAACCTCGGTCGCGGCGATGGCCCAGGGGCTTCGCGAGAAATCCAGGCGCGCGGCGGCTTGCCGTTCCTTATCGGCAAGATAGGTAACAACCGCCGCAATCATGGTCAGAAACGTGAGCAGACTGAGAAGGGTAATCCGAACCCGGCGATTATAAAGAAAGCGAAGAGCCGTCACGAAAGGGTAATCCGTTCCAACTGCCAGACCCAGCGGTTGCGAATACTGGCGCGTTCCAGAGCAGGCTCACCGCGCCGCGGATACATGATCCATAACGGGCCTTTGGTACGGCGGGGGAGGGGGGCCTCATCCATGAAACGCGCGAGCAAGACCTGCCACCGCTGAAGATCTTCCATGGGAATATTCGTGACGAAGTCATTGAGCGCACGCACCCGAAACGTGCCTTGACGAAGGTCGGCCCCGCAGGCCGCCAAGACATCGCGCAACAGCGGCCCGCGATAGGTATGAACGTCGGGCTCCCACCAGGTATCGGTGGTCACGCTCACCTGTGGGAAGGCGTCGATCATTGCGCCGTCCAGCAGAATTTCGCGGGCACCATTGGCATTGGTGGCGTTGGACCAGCTAATTTTTCCATCGATGGTCAGGAGAACCGGGCCAGCCGGGGGCGCGTTCGGGGGGGGCGGCAAAGCTTAAACCGGGAAGGAGCGTCGAAGCTGCACAACCCAATAAAATCTGACGGCGGGTGGGGGCAAGCGGCATAGGGAAACCAACCAAGGGAAGGCGGACGGAAGCTTATTCTTAACGCAACTCCCGCGTTACAGCAAACCCAGCGCTTTAAAACTGCTGTGACCATGTCGCCCGATGACCAGATGGTCATGCAAGGATATGCCGACGCCCTCCGCCGCGCGGGCCAAGGTGCGGGTCATATCGATATCGGCTTTCGAGGGGGTGGGGTCGCCGGTCGGGTGATTATGGACGAGAATAAGGGCGGTTGCCCCCACCTCCAGCGCCCGCTTCACCACATCGCGCGGGTATAGCGGCGTATGGTCGATGGTGCCGCGCTGAACCACCTCGTCGCCGATCAGATGGTTTTTGCGGTCGAGAAATAACAGGCGGACCTGTTCAATCGGCTCATGGGCCATAGCGATGCGGCAGTAATCCAACACCGCTTGCCAGCCCGCCAGCACCGGGGCCGTGCGCGCCTGCTCGCGGGCGAGGCGGCGGGCGGCGGCTTGAATGGTTTTCAGCGTGGCAATCGCCACCGGCCCCACGCCTTCCACCGCCGCCAATTGCGTGGGGTCGGCGGTGAGAACCCCGGCGAAACTGCCGAACCGCGCCAACAGTTTCTTCGCCAACGGCTTCACATCGCCGCGCGCATTGGCCCCAAACAGCACGAGTTCCAGCAACTCGTAATCCGGCAAAGCATCCGCATCCCCCGTTAGCAGCCGATCCCGCAGGCGGGACCGGTGGCCGACGTAATGGGGCGCTTCGACGGATGAACCGGGCTCAGCGTCGGGCGCGGACATTAGGCATAGGGCGGCGCATGCCACGCCTTGGGGGAGAGGGTGAAGATTTCATACCCCGTGGCGGTGACGCCGATGGAATGTTCGAACTGCGCCGACAGCGATTTGTCTTTCGTCACCGCCGTCCAATTATCCGACAGAACTTTTACATCGAATTTTCCGGCATTAATCATTGGCTCGATGGTGAAGAACATGCCTTCTTTGATTTCCGCCCCATGGCCGGGCTTGCCGAAGTGCAGGATCGACGGCGCATCGTGGAAGATACGCCCGAGGCCGTGGCCGCAGAAATCGCGCACCACCGAAAAGCGCTGGGCTTCGGCGAAGCTTTGAATGGCGTAGCCGATATCACCGATGGTAGCCCCGGGCTTCACCACTTCGATGCCGCGCATCATGGCTTCATAGGTAATGTCGCACAGCTTGCGCGCCTTGGTGCCGACCTTGCCGGCATAGAACATGCGGCTCGTGTCGCCATACCAGCCGTCCAGAATCACCGTGACGTCGATATTGATGATATCGCCGTCTTCCAGGCGCTTCTTGTCGTCGGGAATGCCGTGGCAGACAACATGATTGACGGAAGTGCAGATGGACTTCGGAAAGCCGCGATAGCCCAGAGGCGCGGGGATGGCCCCGGCTTGGATGATGAAATCATGACAAAGCTGATTGAGCGCTTCGGTGCTCACCCCCGGCACAACATGGGGCGTGATGAAATCCAAGGTTTCCGCTGCGAGCCGCCCGGCTTTGCGCATGCCTTCGAAATCGTCCGGCGTATGGATTTTGATCGTCGCCAAAGTGTCGTCGTCCCACTCATCGTCGTTGGTATCGTACATTAGACTTCCTGAACTGCGTTAAGCATCTGCACTTTTGCTTTTAGCTTTACGCCCTCAGGGGAAACCTCACAAGCATAGGCGAAGGCTTCCACCCCTGCGGCCCGCGCATCCCGAAAGGCCTGCGCGTATCCGGGGTCGATATCGTCGGCCAGCGCAAACCTATCGCAGTCATCGCGCTGAAGAATATACAGCATCGCGGCCCGCGCCCCAGCCCGAACCTGCGCCGCGAGTTCAAAAAGATGTTTTGCGCCGCGCGCCGTCACGCAATCGGGGAATTCGGCAAGGCCCGTCTGGCGCATCAGGTGGACGTTTTTCACCTCGATATAGCAGGGCGGGCGGTCCGGCGCTTCGGCCAGAAGATCGATGCGGGAGTTCACGCCATAGCGCACTTCTCGGCGCAAGCTTGTGTAACCGCCAAGCTCGGGGATCAGCCCCGCCGAAATGGCGGCCTCCGCGATGCGGTTCGGGTGGCCGGTATTGATCCCGGCGAAACTGCCGTCGGGCAGGCAGGTGATTTCCCACGAATAGGGCAGTTTGCCCTTGCCGGGGGCGAGGAGAATTTCCCAATCCGGCTCCGCGAGCCCCGTCATCGCGCCGGGATTGGGGCAATGGATCGTCACTTCCTCGCCCGCGCGCGGCCCGTCGAGCAGCACCACATCCGCCAGGAAGCGCTTGTAGCGCTTCAGCAGCCGGGCGCGGGTGAGCGGCGGGAAAGCGTGCAGAATCACGAACGATGCGACCATTCAATCAAGCGCCGGGCCGATTCGCGCATCGCCTCTTCCGATCCCGCGAAGGAGAAGCGCACCGTGCGGCTGCCGCGCTGCGGGTCGAAATCGACGCCCGGCGTAATGGCGACGCCGGTTTCCATCAAAATTTTCTGGCAGAAGGCGACCGAATCATTGGTGAGGTGGCCGACGTCGGCATAGAGATAGAACGCGCCATCGGCGGGGGCGAATTGGCTAAACCCGGCTTTCGGCAGTTCTTCTAGCAGGATCGCCCGGTTGCGCGCGTAGCGCTGGCGATTGGCTTCCAGCTCTTCCGTCGCCTCAAACGCCCCCAAGGCGGCGCGCTGGGCCAGCGTCGGGGCCGAGATAAAGAAATTCTGCGCGAGGCACTCCACCGACCGCACCAAATCTTCCGGCAGAATCAGCCAACCCAAGCGCCAACCGGTCATCGAGAAATATTTGGAGAAGCTGTTGACGATAATCGCCCGCTCGCCGCCCGATTCCGGCAGTTCCAGCGCGCAGGTGGCGTTTCCGGTGTAGGTCAGCCCGTGGTAAATCTCGTCCGAAACGAGGCGCACGCCGTGGTTCCGGCACCAGGACAGCAGCGCAGCCAAAGCCTCGCGCGATAGCACCGTGCCGGTGGGATTAGCAGGGCTCGCCACGATCACGCCATCGAGGGGCTGCACTGCGGAAAGCTGCTCGACTGTGGGATGAAAGCCGCTTTCCGGCCCGGTCAGAATCTCAACGACCTCAATCCCGAGCGCGCTCAGGATATTGCGGTAGGCGGGATACCCAGGGCTCGCCAAAGCCACCCGCGCGCCCGCATCGAAGGCCGCAAGAAACGCCAGCAGAAACCCGCCCGACGAGCCGACCGTTAAGCAAATCCGGGCCGGATCGACGGTAACGCCATAGGTCGCCTTATAGTGCCCCGCCAGCTTCTCCCGCAATTCCGGCAGCCCGAAGGCATCGGTATACCCAAGCTTATCCGCATCCAAGGCCGCATGCGCCGCGCGCAGTACCGAGGCCGGGGCTTGCGTCGACGGTTGCCCCACTTCCAGATGCAGCACATCCGCCCCGGTGGCGGCCCGCGCATCGGCGGCGCGCATCACCTCCATCACAAGAAACGGATCGATCTGGCCGCGACGGGAAATCTGCATGGTTAGTTCTTTCGTCACTGTATCGGGGCGCTGCCCCGACGCCCCGCTCAAGGGGCTTGCCCCTTGAGAATCCCTTTCATGGGAGAAGCAAGATGGGGTTGCGAGGATCAAGAAAACGGGTATCCAAAGGGCCGCAGCCCTTTGGTGGGGTTGTTAGGGGCAAAGCCCCTGACACATCACTGCTGTTGCCCCACGGCGAGGCCGAAGCCGCGCGGGTCGGTGCGTTGGTCGCAGCGGGGGTTCTGGTCGGGAATGCCGGAGGGGCAGAAGACGGCATTGACCCGGCCCATGCCGGGCGCGTCGATGGGGGTATAGCCCTGTTGCTTTAGGCGCTCTTGGCTATCGTCGGCGTCGGGTTCGAGGAAGAGGTAGGGGCCTTCGGCGAACTGGCGCGGGCGAATCACGGCTTCTTCCAGATCGTGCTGATCGATGAAGGCACCGCCCAGAACTTGCATGACGGCGGCGGTGGCGGGGCCGCCTCCGGTGGCGGCGGCAGCCATGAAGGTTTTTCCCGCATTGACGTTCACCACCAGAACCGGCGTCAGCGAGGCATTCAGGCTTGCGGGCGGCGGGAGCATCAGGCCGGTGCCGAGCAGGCTGCGGCCCGTGCCGAACAACCCGCCGCTGGTGAAGGTGCAGGCGACGGCGCTGCCGTTTTGATCGACGGCAACCAGGCTCGCGCTCGGCGGGGCGCTGCCTTCGGGCAAGGGAATCCCGGCGTCCGGCGTCGGCTGACCGGGGCGGAAGTCGGCGAGCAGGGCGGCGGCCGATGCCTCGGTGCCCGGCGGGGCAATCGCATCGCCCCGGCTGCGCTTCACATAGGCGGCAATCGCGCGCCGGGTGGCTTCGGCGAAGCGTTGCGGACGGTCCGGCGGCGGGAGCTTATCGAAGCCCAGGCGCTGAAGCTGGGCGAAAATATCGGCGGCAATCACGCCGCCGCCAACGGCCCCGCCCGGCGTGGCGAAGACATGCAGGCCGAGCGCCTGTTGCAGCGGCGCTTCCAGCAGCGGCAGGGCCGCGCGTAGATCTTCCGGCGTGAGCGTGCCGCCCGCGCTTTTGCTGGCCTCGACCAATTGGCGCGCGGCAAGGCCGGTGTAAAGATCGCCGATCCCAGCGAGGCGCAGGCGCGCGAGCAGGCTGGAAAGCTCCGGCTGACGAATAGGGGTGCCTTCGGGCAAGGGGAAGCCGCCGGGGGCGAAATAGAGGGCTTGGGTTTGCGCATCCAACATCGGGGCGACGCCGGGGATGTTGAGATAGGCGGCGAAGGCGCGCGAGAGGGGTACGCCAAGGCGGGCCGCCTGTTCCGCCGGGCCGATGGTCTGCTCGATGCGCAACCGCCCGCCCTTGCTGTGCAGCAGCGCAAGGCCGCGCGGCGTCATCGGAATGCTCATACCGCCTTGGGCGGCGGTGCGGGGGAGGAAGTTGATCGTTTCGATCTTCTTCGTCAGACTATCGAAATTCAAACAGACGCCGCCACCGGACAAGCCCGCCACGGAGGGCAGGGTGACGCCGAGCATGAAACCGCCCGTGACGGCAGCATCGACGGCGGTGCCGCCCGCCGATAGAATATCGCGCATTGCAAGCGCCGCATTCGGCTCGTCCGCTGCAACGCCGCCAAGGAAGCCCTTGACGTAGCCGGTCGCGCCGACAGGGGTTTTCGGTGTCTCGGCGCAGCCGCTGAGGACCGCAAGGGAAAGAATAAGCGTTGCGTATAATTGACGCTTCGACTGGGGAAGCTTACCTAGGATCATCATGACCAAGCGCGCGCCTTTGCTGAAGCGACTGATTGCCGGATGTCTGGCTGGAACCTTGACGGTGGTCGGGGGGATTTCCCCTGCCCACGCGCAAAGTTTGAACCTCGTCCGCGATGCGGAGGTGGAAACTAGCATCCGCGCTCTGGCAACGCCACTTTTTGAAGCGGCGGGATTGCGACCGCAGGCGGTCAGCATTCTGTTGGTCAACGATAAGCGGCTGAATGCCTTCGTTGCGGGCGGCCAAAATCTGTTTTTGAACACGGGCTTGCTGGTGCGCGCCGATCATGCTGGGCAGGTGATGGGTGTGATCGCCCATGAAACCGGGCATATGGAGGGCGGGCATCTCGCCAAGCTGCCGGGGGCGATGCGCGAGGCGATGATCAGCTCGATCTTCGAAAGCGTTCTGGCGATGGGGGCGTTGATCGTTGCGGGCTCCCAACGCAGCCGCGACGCGGGCGTTCCCAGTTCCAATACCGGTACCCCGCCGTCGGGCGGCGGCGGCGGCGGGCAATCGGCGGCGATGAAAAGCCTCTTTGCCTTTACCCGCACGCAGGAAACCTCGGCCGATGCGGCAGGGGTAGCCTTGCTCAATCAAACCCAACAATCGGCGCGCGGGTTTTTGGAGTTCATGGAACTCCTCGCCAATCAAGAATATCTGGCGTTAGAGCGGCAGGACCCCTATGCCCGCACCCATCCGCTATCGCGCGAGCGCGTCGAGTTTCTGCGCAATCAGGTGGCGAAATCGCCCTATAGCGACGTTCCGATCGCGCCCGCGTTTGTGGCGGCGCATAAGCGCATCAAAGCCAAACTGATCGGGTTTTTGGAGCCACAGGCAACCGTGTTCCAGCGCTACCCGACCACCGATACCAGTTTGGAGGCGCGCTACGCCCGCGCCATCGCCTATTACCGCGTGCCCGATATCAATCAGGCGCTCCGCACCATCGACGGCCTACTCGCGGAAAACCCTAAAGACCCGTTTTTTTGGGAACTCAAGGGCCAGATGCTGTTCGAGAATGGCCGCCCCTTGGAAGCGCGCGGGCCTTACGAAAAGGCCGTGGAGTTTAGCGGCGGCATTCCGATTCTGAAAATCGATCTTGCGCAGGTGCTGCTCGCCGTGGCCGAAGCGCCGGGCGCAGAGGCGGCGGCAAACGATGCGGTCAAGCGCGCGCAATCGCTGTTAATGGAAGCCCAGCGTTTCGAGGCGGAATCGCCGAAACTGTGGCGCTTGCTCGCGGTAATTTATGGCCGCGAGAATAATTTGGGGCTGGCGGCGCTGGCAACGGCTGAGCTTGCCTTACTTCAGGGCCGCCCGCGCGACGCCCGCGATCAGGCCCGCCGGGCGTTGCGGCTGCTTCCGGCGGGGGCACCGGGTCAGATCCGGGCCCAGGATTTGGAAAACCAAGCGATTCAAGAGTTAGAAAGGTTACGGGAATGACGGTTATGCGGCGGTTTCTCGGGGGGCTCCTCGGGGCTGCTCTCGGTGTGGGGCTCATGTTCAACGGCCTCGCCCACGCGGCGGAGCCCTTGACCGACGCCCAAAAGGAGGCGGTAAAAACCCTCGTGCGCGAGGTGCTGCGCGACAATCCCGAACTGGTTTACGAGGCACTTCAGGCGCTCGAAGCCAAGCAACAGGCCGAACAGACCGAACGGTCGCAGAAAATGATCGCCGCGAGCCGGGCCTCCCTAGAACGCGACCCTGCCGATCCGGTTCTGGGCAACCCGCAGGGTGACGTGACCATCGTCGAGTTCTTCGATTACCGTTGCCCCTACTGCAAGCAGGCGGCGGAGACGGTGACAAAGGTGGTAAAGGCCGACGGTAAGGTGCGGTTGGTTTTGAAAGAGTATCCGATCCTCGGGCCGCAGTCGGTCCAGGCCGCGCTCGCGGCCTTGGCGGCGCAGCGGCAGGGCAAATATGCCGAAATGCATGATGCGCTGATGGCCCAACGCGGCCCGCTCGACGACAAAGTCCTCGAGAAAATCGCGGGCGAGGTGAAGCTTGACCTGGTGCGCTGGAAGGCCGATCTGGAGCGGCCGGAGCTCAAGCAGCGCCTACAAGCGGTGCTGCTCCAAGGTCGGGAAATCGGTGCCACCGGCACCCCGGCCTTTATCATTGGCGATAAGATGATTCCCGGTGCGGTTGATGCCGAGGCGTTAAAAGCGGCAATCGCCGAGGCGCGCGCTAAAAAAAGTTGACTCTGCGGCTTGCTTCAGGCGGCACCCGACCCAAGTATAAGCCCGCGCTTATACCTGATCTGGAGACTAAGATATCGCTCACTGTCCTTGAGTTTGATAGAGACGATATTCAAAACACAATCGCGAAGCTTTCCGATGGCGAGATAGATTCTCTCGCCTTTGGGGCAATCGAACTCGATAAAACCGGTAAAGTCCTGCGTTTCAATGCGATGGAAGGGCAAATTACAGGGCGCGATCCAAAACAAATGGTGGGCAAGAATTTTTTCACCGATGTTGCGCCCTGCACCAATACCGCCGACTTCAAAGGCCGCTTCGATGCGGGTGTTAAGACGGGCGATTTAAGCGTTATGTTCGAATATCTCTTCGATTACATGATGAAGCCAACGCGGGTGAAGGTTCACATGAAAAAATCGATTGTGGGTGAGAGCTATTGGGTATTCGTCAAACGTGTCTAACTCACAGCCCTATTGGCAGCGGCGCGACCTGTTGCTGCGGCTTGTCGCCGATAGCGTAAGGGCAGAGTTTCTAATCCAGCATCCCGATGGGTTTCCACCGCCGCTTCCTTGGCCCGAAAATTTCGATTTTGCGGATCAGCTTGGCGCGGATTCGCTGGATAGGCTGAGCGCGGCAACGGTGCTGAGCGCTCAGCTTCGGCTCGACCGTTCGGGCCTTGCCGATGTGCTGCTGGCGCGGCGCTACCTGTCCGACTGTGCCGATGTGATGGAAGCATCCCTTGCTCGCTATTCGGAAACTGTGCAGTTTCGCTCGTCGGGTAGCCAAGGTGCGCCGGTTTGGCACGAACATCGGCTAGCGCGGCTGGGCGCGGAACTCGACGCGCTCGTGCCGGTCTTCGCCGGGGGAATCAAGCGCGTCATCGCCGCCGTTCCGGCCCATCACATCTACGGGTTTTTGTTCACGATCCTGCTGCCCGCGCGGCTGGGCGTCCCTGTGATCGACCTGCGCGCCGCATCGCCGGGGTCGGCGGTGGCGCAAATCGAGGCGAGCGATTTAATCGTTGGCCATCCGCTCTGGTGGCGAGCGTTTGCGGCGGCGGGCGGGGCCTGCGCGCCGGCATTGGGACTGGTTTCGACCGCGCCCTGCCCAGTGGAAACGGCGGATGCGGTTCGCGCGACGGGGCTCGCGCGCTTAATCGAAATCTATGGCTCCACCGAAACGGCGGGGATTGGTTGGCGCGCGGCAGGCGGCGGCGCTTTTACTCTGCTCGACACCTGGCAGCCGGGGGGTGACGGCGGACTGTTGGATGATCAGGGTGTGGCCGTGAGCCCGCCCGATTGGCTCGACTGGCAAGCCGCGCGTAGCTTTACGGTGCGCGGGCGCAAAGACGGGCAAGTGCAGGTCGCGGGGATCAATGTCGATCTTGCCGAGGTGCGCGCCTGCCTGATGGGCGTTCCGGGCGTTGCAGATGTCGCGCTGCGTTTGGCGGAAACTGGGCGCTTGAAAGCCTTCATCGTGCCGGGGCCGGATGCCGATGAAGCCGCGGTGCGATCCGCCTTGCAAGCCCAAGTAAGGCTGCACCTTGCTGCGCCCGCGCGCCCGGCAAGCTGGACATTCGGGCCGCATTTACCGATCTCAGAAACAGGAAAGCCCGCCGATTGGCCGGTTGCGGCGCACGGCGGGCGTTTCGACTAGGCTTACTCGGCGGCGGGTTTCGGCGAGAAATATTTCTCGAACTTGCCCTGAACGCCTTTGAACGCATCGGCATCGGGCGGCGCTGCGACTTGGCGATTGATGTTCGGCCATTGCGCGCTGTACTCGCGGTTCAGCTCGATCCATTTTTCCGCGCGCGGATCGCTATCGGGCAGAATCGCTTCCGCCGGGCATTCGGCTTCGCACACGCCGCAGTCGATGCATTCATCGGGATTGATGACCAGCATATTCTCGCCCGCATAGAAACAATCGACCGGGCAAACTTCTACGCAATCCGTGTAACGGCACCGAATGCAATCATCGGTAACGATATAGGTCATGAGGGGGAGGCTCCCTTCCCGAGCAATCTAGACGAGGCGCGATTTTTCTGCACCTTCTTGGCGGGGCGTATCATAGTCGGCTGGTTTCAGGACACAAGCCCGGCTTCGGCATACCCCAATTCACACATGGAATTGTTCATTATGGATTTTTCGGTCGAAAAACGTCTGGCCCAACAAAGCGCTCCAGCGGCCTTGCGGAATCGCGCGGCGATCTTAGCGGTGCTGAGCCCGCATCTCCCCGCTGGGGGACTGGTGCTGGAGCTTGCCAGCGGCACGGGCGAGCATGCGCTGTTCTTTGCTGGGGCGCGGCCCGATGTGACCTTTCAGCCGACCGATTTCGACGTTTCCGCGCGCGCCAGTATCGATGCCTATGCCGAGGAAGCGGGGCTATCCAATCTGCGCCGCGCCCTGTTCTTGGACGCGACCCAGCCCGATACTTGGCCGCTGGAGCGGGCCGACGCGCTGGTCTGCGTCAATATGATCCACATCTCCCCCTGGGAGGCGACGGTCGGCCTGATTGCAGGGGCTGCGCGCATTCTGCCAACGGGCGGAAAGCTGATGCTCTACGGGCCGTATATTCGCGCGGGGATCGAGACCGCGCCGAGCAATCGGGCGTTCGACGAAAGCTTACGTAGCCGCAACCCCGCCTGGGGGATTCGGCGGTTAGACGCAGTGGCGGCGCTCGCGGCAGAAGCCGGGTTTTCGGCCCCGGAGGTGACGGAGATGCCTGCGAATAATCTAACGGTGATTTTTACCCGCTAACGGGTTTCTCAAGGGGCCGCCGCCCCTTGAGCCTTGCCATAGCCTTACGCCAACCCGCCCAAATCCTCATACAGCGTTTGCGCCACCGGGGCCGGGCCGCGTTGCTCATCGAGCGCGACAACGCGCACCACGCGGATGCGGTCGGCCTGGGGGAAGGTGAGCACGTCGCCGACACGCACGGTTACATGGGCTTTATCCACAAGCCTTCGGTTCACGCGAACCCGCCCCTCCTTGAGCAATCCAGCCGCGAGCGTGCGGCTTTTGAAGAATCGCGCGGCCCAAAGGAATTTATCGAGCCGCATGCCGTGAGTGGGGTGGGGGGCGTGGAAACTTGTCATGGGATCAGCACCATCTCCCTTAATTTTGCAAACGGTGAATCGGGGTGAAAGACCCCTGGGGTTGGCCGTTCGGGCGCCCGTTGTGGACGGCGACGACGGCGGGTGAAGCGCAGATCGGAGGCGGCGTCACCAGCTCCTTCGGCGGCGGTTGCGGGATCGGGGCGACCGCGATAGCCCAAGGCGGCGAGCACGGCGGGAACATCGTCGGCCTTGCAATAGGCGAGGCGCGCAAGGTTGGCGTCGGCGGCGAACGGGCCGTGTGCGGCTTTCTCGCGCACGGCTTGGGCTAAGCGCTCCACCAGATCGGCGCGCACGACGCGCGGACCGAGAACGACGAAGCCCAAGCGCTCGTACCATTCGTTCGACCGATCAGGATCGCGCGGCACCGCTGGGCCTGCCGGGGCAGGCAGCGGCGGGCGCTGGCCGTGGGCGATGGCGTGCAGCAGCGCTTTCAGCGTAATGGCCTGAGGCTTCAACACGGCATCGAGATAGATGGTTTCGGTGCCAAGACGCACGCCCAGTTTTCCCAGGGCGCTGCGGTCGGCTTTCGTCAGCTTTTCCACCGCAATCGTCACGGCGGCGCGGGCGAGGCTGCCGCCCGCTTCGGCGAGTTCGAAGGCAAGACCGCGTGCGGCCCCCGTTAGCTCGGCATCGCGCAGGGCCTGGATTGGCCCCAGACTGGTGGCGAGATGGGCGCGAACCCAGCGGGTGAGCCGGTCGGAAACGCGGGTGCGGGCCTCGCCGTCCAGCAGATCGGAGGGGAGCAGGTCGATGGCGGGCTGCCCCCAGCGCGGCCCCGGCGCGAGGCGGGCCAGCGGCACCGGCTTTGCGACCGGATAGTGCCAGAGAATCGCCCCATCGGCGGTTAAGGTAAAATCCTCGTCCCCCGCCGCCGCAATCAGCGCGGCGCGGCGGTTGATTTCAAGGCTCAGGGAGCGGCGGGCGGCGGTGAGCAGCCGTTTGGCTTCGAGCCCCACGGCGTCCTCGTCCGGCGAAAAGATAAACCCATCAAGCCGCCCGACCGGATGGCCTTCGACGACAACGCCGCCCTCCGCCGTCACCCCGGCCAGCAAGGTTTCATTCCCGTCGAGCCGCTTGATGAGGAAGGCCCCGCGCCGGTCAACGAAGCGCTGCGTTAGCTTTTCGTGCAGCGCGTCCGACAGCCGGTCTTCGATCCCGCGCGTCATCTCCTGCCATTCGGCGGCGCTTTGCAGCCATTCCGGGCGGTGGGAAATAAAGGTCCAGGTGCGGATATAGGCGATGCGGGTGGAAAGCTGGTCGATTTCCCCATCGGTGCGGTCAAGCCGGACGATCTGCGCCTTCACCCAAGAATCGGGCAGTTTGCTGCCGCGCGCGGTGAGATGGCCGTAGATCTGCTGCAACAGCCGCACATGGGCTTCGGCCATGCTCTTGCGGAAATCGGGGATTTGGCACACGTCCCACAGCAGCTTCAGGCGCGGGCTGGTGGTGGTGATCTGGCGCACTTCCGGCAGTTTCGCCATCGCTTGCAGGGTCAGATGATCCTCGGCGTCGCGCTTGCGTTTCAGGGCCGCGTGCGGCGGCGGGGCGTCGAGACTGCGCAACAGCCCATCGAGCGTACGGAAATCGAGTTTGGCCGACCGCCACTGGATCGTTTCAATCGGATCGAACCGGTGGGTTTCGATGGCTTCGACCAAATCCTGATCGAGCGCGCCCACGTCCGGCAGCGTGCCGAACGAGCCGTCGCGCATATAGCGCCCGGCGCGCCCAGCGATTTGGGCGACTTCCGGCGCGGTTAGGCGGCGCGGGCTTTGGCCGTCGAATTTGGAAATACGGGCGAAGGCGACATGGTCCAAATCCATGTTCAGCCCCATGCCGATGGCGTCGGTGGCGACCATATAGTCGACCTCGCCGGTCTGATACAGTTCCACCTGGGCATTGCGCGCGCGGGGTGAGAGCGCGCCCAGCACGACCGCGCAGCCGCCGCGCGTGCGCCGCACCTGTTCGGCCAAGGCATAAACATCGGTCGCCGAGAAGGCGACGATGGCCGAGCGGCGCGGCAGGCGCGATAGCTTCTTCGGTCCGGTATAGGTGAGCGAGGAGAAGCGCGGACGCGTGATAATCTCGATATCGGGAATGAGGCGCTGGATCAGCGGCTTCATGGTTTCCGCGCCCAGGAACATGGTTTCCGAAAGGCCGCGCGCGTTCAGCAGCCGGTCGGTGAACACATGGCCGCGCTCCCAATCGGTACTAAGCTGGATTTCATCGACGGCGAGGAACTCTACCCGCCGATCCAGCGGCATGGCTTCCACGGTGCAAACGAACCAGCGCGCCCCCGGCGGCATGATCCGCTCTTCCCCGGTGACGAGGGCAACCGAACCCGCGCCTTTCAGTTTGCAAATGCGGTCGTAATTTTCACGGGCGAGCAATCGCAGCGGAAACCCGATCATGCCGGACGCATGTCCAAGCATACGGTCGATTGCGAGATGGGTCTTGCCGGTATTGGTTGGCCCCAAAACGGCGACCACTCTCGAAGCGCTAAAGCGGTGCTGCATCACCTACGAAGGTCGGCCTATTCGATGACATTCGCAAGTCCCCGCAGTGCAAAAAAATGCAGATTTTTACCGTGCTGCAAAAGAGTCACAGACGGGTCACGGCGCTGTAACGGCGGGCTGATACCCGGCAGGGGAGACGGGTGTCAGCCCGATTTCATTGAATTTTAAGGAGTTTTCCATGTCGTCCTCCCTGTTGCGTCTTTCCCTCTCGGTGGCGATGGGCCTTGTGCTGGCGGCGGGTGCCGCCTCCGCTCAATCCGCGCCGAAGTTTCCAGCGGTGCTGGCAGGCCATGCCGCCGTTCCGGCTGACACGCTGATCGCGCCGCCCGCCGATGCCGGGGCTTTCTTTGCGACGGCGGGGAAATTCACCGCACCGGACCGCAAGCGCGTCGAGGCCGTTGGTACGATCCCGACGACCACTTTTACCGCCGATCCGAAAGCCCCGCGCTCCAGCGGCGTTAGCCTGCCGGTGAAGGGCCAAGCGGTGCAGGGGTTCTCCGGCATTCAGTCGCGCGGCAACGGCCTATTTTACATCCTCACGGATAATGGCTTCGGCGGCAAAGCCAACTCGCCCGATGCGCTGCTGATGGTGCATCGCGTGCAGACCGATTGGGCGACGGGCAAGGCCGACCGGCAGGATACGCGCTTCCTGCACGATCCCGATAAGAAGATTCCCTTCGCCATCGTCAATGAAAACACCGACAAGCGCTACTTGACCGGCGCGGACCTCGATCCCGAGTCCATCGCCTTCGTCGGCAATCGCCTGTTCATCGGCGACGAGTTTGGCCCCTACATCATCGAAGTCGACCAAGCGGGCAAAGTGTTGGCCTTCCATGAAACCATGGTGGACGGCAAACCGGCGCGCGGCCCGGATCATTACCGCAATGGCGCGCTGCCGAACGTGCCGGGCGCGGTGAGCTTTGAAGTGCGCCGCTCGCGCGGGTTCGAGCCGATGGCGGCCTCCCCCGATGGGCAGTTCCTCTATCCGGCCTTTGAAGGTCCGATCTTCAATGCCGAAACCAAGGCCCCCGAAGCCAAAGACGGCAAGCAGTTCGTGCGCATCCTTCAGTTCGATGTCGCCAAGGGGGCGTACACGGGCAAGTCGTTCAAATATCTGCTCGAAGATAATGCAAATGTGCTGGGCGATATGGCGATGATCGACGGCGATACCGCCCTTGTCATCGAGCGGGACGATACGACTGAAGGCAGCAAGGCCCAGGCCTGCGCGGGCGAGCCGAAGCTTGATTGCTTCAACAAGCCCGCCGCCTTCAAGCGCGTTTATAAGATCGATCTCGCCGCTGCCGATGCCGAAGGCTTCGTCAAGAAGGTGGGTTACATCGACCTGACCGACATTGATAACCCCAATAAGCTCGCCAAGATCGGCCCGAACGAGGCGAAGTTCGTGCTGCCGCACCTCGGGCCGGAAGGGGTTGCCATCGTCGATGCCGACCATATCGCCCTCACCAACGACAACAACCTGCCCTATTCGGTTGGCCGGACGGTCGATAAGGCGGACGATAATGAAATCACGCTGCTGAAGGTAACGGAGCTTCTGCGCGCGAAATAGGGCGTTAAACGGGCGCTAAGGGGCGGTGCGGTTCGGGGGGCAGGGTCACCCGGATCGCATCGCCCGGCTGCACAGGGCCATCGGCCAAGACGATGCCCATGATTCCGGCTTTGCGCACGAGTTCGCCCGCCGCATCACGGTCCAGCACTGCCTGCGTTAGCCCTGGCTTATAGTTGTCGAGTTGGGCGCAGGGATTGCGCAATCCTGTGATCTCGACGAGGGCGCTGGGGCCGATGGCAAGCCGGGTGCCCTGCGGCAGCGCCAGCAAGTCCAGCCCGCGCGTTGCGATATTCTCGCCAATGGTGCCGGGGGCTATATCGAAGCCCTTCGCCGCCAATTCCTCAAACAGTTCCGTGTGAATGAGATGGACTTGTCGCAGGTTCGGCTGATCCGGGTTAACCCGCACCCGCGAGCGGTGCTTTACCTTTTCGCCCGCGTGCGCATCGCCTTCCACGCCAAACCCGGCGCGCAACCGGATTTCAAGCTGCGGCGATTTGCTGAAACGATGCGTGGGGCTGAGGCTAACGGCAACGATTGTTCCGGTGAGGGCTGGCATAGCGGTCCTTTACATGCAGCTTTGAACGGTAGCTGCATTCTTTAACGCAAGAGGGGCTGGCGGCGCGAAGAAATTTCGCTACAACAATGCGATAATCGGGAGGAAAACCATGCGTCTTGGCGTCGATCTGGGCGGCACTAAAACCGAAATCGTGGCCCTGCGCGCGGATGGCTCGGAAGCCTACCGCACGCGCGTGCCAACCCCGCGCACCGACTATCGCGCCATCATCGCGACGATTGCCGGGCTGGTGGCGCAGGCCGAGGCGGCCTTAGGCGAACAGGGTTCTTTGGGTGTCGGAATTCCTGGTACGGTCGACCGGATTACGGGCCGGGTGAAGAATGCCAATACGCAAGTTCTGAACGGCCATCCCTTTGATCAGGATTTAACCGAAGCCCTGGGCCGCCCGGTGCGCGTGACGAACGACGCCAACTGTCTTGCTGCGTCCGAAGCCTCGGATGGCGCTGCCGCCGGGCTCGATGTGGTTTTCGCCGTCATCATCGGCACGGGAACGGGCGGGGGCGTTGCCCTCAAAGGCCAGGTTTGGGCCGGGCCGAACGGGATCGGCGGCGAATGGGGCCATAATCCGCTGCCCTGGGCAACCCCCGACGAGCTTCCCGGCACGCCCTGCTACTGCGGCAAATCGGGCTGTCTTGAAACCTGGATTTCCGGCACCGGCTTCGAGTTGACCGAAGGGCGCGGCCACAAGGCCAAAGCCATCGCCGACGCTGCCAGTGCGGGTGAAGCCTGGGCCGAGGCCGCGTTGCAAACCTATGAGGACCGGCTTGCGCGGGCGCTCACCACGGTCATTCACGTGCTCGACCCCGATGCGATTGTGCTGGGCGGGGGGCTCTCGAACCTCGACCGGCTCTATACCAACGTGCCGCCGCGCATCGAAGCGCTGTTGTTCGGCGGTGGCCCGTTACGCACCCGGTTTCTGAAGAATAAACATGGCGATAGTTCAGGGGTGCGCGGCGCGGCGTGGTTGTGGCCGGTCTAGACGGGAAGCAGCTAGGGATTTTGTTGCAGATTTAGATATATTTATGAAAATTATTATTAATTATCGATAATAAAAATCTCGTTTATTTGTAAAAGTAAAATTGCAACATATCTAATAATGATCAATTTTTGGTTGTATATGAGAAAAATGTGCTGAATTCATCTATTTTCAAGCTAGGCTATAATTTTTTTTATTTTAATACATAATATATCAAGTGGTGATATTGTGGACTTCTGAGTTTTTTAAGTGGGGGAAAAATGTTTCGTAAATCTCAGAAGGAAAATGTTCTGAAACGCAAAATCGCGGCTTTAGACGAACTAAACGCCAAAGTTATGGTCGCTGATGAAAATCTTAATATTGTTTATGTGAATAAATCTGTCGTTGAACTTTTAAAAGAGGCTGAAACTGATCTTAGAAGAGATCTGCCTCGCTTTAAGGTGGATGCGCTCATTGGCAGCAACATTGATGTTTTTCATAAAAATCCGCAGTATCAGCGCAACATGCTGGCGAGTTTAAACAAGCCCCATAACGCAACCATTAAACTGGCCAGTTACCAGTTCGACCTGCTGGTTATCCCCTTAATGGAGGCGGGCCGGTCCATCGGTTTTGTCGTTGAATGGTCGAATGCTAAGGAGCGCTTGGAGAATCTCGATTACGCCGCCCAAATGATGGCGATCAGCCGTTCCCAAGCCGTTATCGAATTCACGGTCGATGGTATTATTACGCGAGCAAATGATAATTTCCTCAAGGTCATGGGCTATCGTTTGGAAGAGGTGCTAGGAAAGCATCATAATATCTTCGTGGATCGTGCCTATCGCGATAGTCCTGACTATGTGCGTTTCTGGCAAAATCTAGCAAAAGGTGAATATCAGGCAGCCCAATATCGGCGCATCGCTAAATCTGGTAAGGAAGTGTGGATAGAGGGGGCTTATAACCCAATTTTTGATCAAAATGGTAAACTGACCAAGATTGTTAAGTTCGCGGTTGATGTGACCAACCAGGTTAATCTTTTGAATAACTTGAAAGTTATTTTGGATACCAACTTCGGCGACATCAATGCAGCCTTGCAAAAATCGAGCATTGAGGCTGCCTCGGCTCACCACGCGGCGGAAGCCACGTCGGTTAACGTGCAGACCGTTGCCGCCAGCGCGGAAGAACTGGTGGCGTCCATCGGGGAAATCGCGCAAAGCATGGTCCGCGCCCGCACCGCAACCGAAAGCGCCGTGGAGCAGACGCTCGCCGCGAGCAGCAGCACCGAACGCTTGGCGGTGGCGGGGCAGGCGATGAATGGCATCGTGAGCCTGATTAACAATATCGCAAGCCAGATCAATCTTCTGGCCCTGAACGCCACCATTGAAGCGGCTCGCGCGGGGGACGCAGGACGCGGTTTTGCTGTCGTGGCGTCGGAAGTTAAAAACCTCGCCAATCAAGCTGCCAGAGCAACTGATCAAATCTCTACCGAGATTGATGGGATTCAAGCAACCTCGGGCGAGGTGGCGACGGCGCTCGCGGGCATCCGCGATATTGTCTCTTCGGTGCGGGAGCATGTGGTGGGAACCGCCTCGGCGGTGGAGGAGCAGAGTGCGGTGACGCAGACCATGTCGATGAACATGCAAAGCGCCTCCGCCGCCGTCGCGAACTTCAATAATAGTATTGATGCGATTAGCTCTGCGGTTGAACAAGTGCAAAGCGCGGTAACGAGCACCAAGCAGGCGGCGGAGGTTTTGGTTCGCTAGCCTCGCGTTCCATAAAACCTCAAACGCTCTGCGACCGCCTTGGCTGGGAAGCCGTCTTTATGCTCGGCAGGAGCTGTGGCCCCGCACCGGAGCTTCTAAAGCTCGACGGGGGGGCGGTTAATGCCAGTCGTTGCCGACATATTTGGTGACAATCGTTGCCGCCGATCCGTCGGCTGCCATTGCCTCAAACGCCTTATCATAGCTAACGCCGCGAATAACTCCGACGCCCTGCGGTGCGCTGTAGAGATCTTCCACTCGCTGCATTTTAAAGCCCTTGGCGGCGATAATCAGCACCGGACTTGCGACCGGGCAGGCGGGATAATCGACGAACGTGCCAGTCCCGGTGCTTTTGACCCCGAAGGCAAGATCGACACTTCCGTCTTTCAACGCCTATTGCAAGCGGGCGCTCGGCGCGCGTTTGATGTCGAAAACAACCCCCGTGCGCCGGGCGATTTCGGCGGCCCAATTATCGAAAATGCCGGAGGCGATATGATGTGCAAAAAGCTCTAAAAACTTCCTTTTGGTTGCAATTAGATGCGTGCAATGCCCTTGCGATCAGGCGGGAATGGCTTCGCGCAGCGGCTCGGCGGTTTCATCGGCCTTTGGGGCCAACTCATCGATCATATGGCGCAGAATATCGGCGTAGAGGGCCAGCTTGTCGCCAAACTCTCGATCACGCCCCGCCAGCGCCGAAAAATCATCGGCGACATATTGGAGCAATCCGGCGTGGGTAGCGAAATACGGCGACATCTGCTAACTCCCCATCCTACGCAAGCCCGACACATTCGGGCCTATCGAACGTCCCCCGGCGGGTGATTGTCATACCAGGGTCAAGCTCTTGTCGCTTGTTTGACACAAACTATGCCCTAAGAGGGATTAAATCGAGATTACTTTTTTGCAACGCAGCAAGGCCCGAAAATGATCCCTCGCTACAGCCGCCCCAAGATGGTCGCCATTTGGGAGTCCGAGAACCGCTATAAAATCTGGATGGAGATCGAGACGCTCGCCGCCGAAGCGATGGCGGAGCTTGGCACGATTCCGAAGGAAGTGCCCGTCGCAGTGCGCGCGCGCGGGGCCTTCAATGTGGCGCGAATCGAAGAGATTGAGGCGGAAACCAAGCATGATGTGATCGCTTTCCTCACCAATCTTGCGGAGTATGTGGGGGAGGAAGCGCGCTTCGTTCACCAGGGCATGACCTCCTCGGACGTGCTCGATACCTGCCTTGCAGTGCAACTCACCCAAGCCACCGATATTCTGCTGGAAGACCTTGATGGCCTGCTGGCTGCGCTGAAACGCCGCGCCTTTGAGCATAAGCACACGCTCACTGTGGGCCGCAGCCACGGCATCCACGCCGAGCCCGTCACCTTCGGCCTGAAGCTTGCCACCTATTACGCCGAGTTCGCCCGGAACAAGACCCGCCTGTTGGCCGCGCGCGAAGAAATCGCCACCTGCGCCATCTCCGGCGCGGTCGGCACTTTCGCCCATCTCGATCCGCGCGTTGAGGAATATGTAGCGGAAAAGCTGGGGCTGAAGGCCGAAACCATCTCAACCCAAGTCATCCCGCGCGACCGGCACGCCGCCTTCTTCGCTACCTTGGGTGTCATCGCCTCCTCCATCGAGCGGTTGGCGACGGAAATCCGTCACCTGCAACGCACGGAAGTGCGCGAAGCGGAAGAGTTTTTCTCCGCCGGGCAAAAGGGCTCGTCGGCCATGCCGCACAAGCGCAACCCGGTTCTGACCGAAAACCTCACCGGCCTCGCCCGGCTCGTCCGCGCGGCGGTGATCCCGGCGATGGAAAACGTCGCCCTGTGGCACGAGCGCGATATTTCCCACTCCTCGGTCGAACGGATGATCGCCCCGGACGCGACCGTAACGCTGGATTTCGCCCTCGCCCGCCTGACCTCGGTGGTCGATAAGCTCGTCGTCTACCCCGAGCGCATGCAAGCAAACCTCGATCTGCTCGGCGGCCTCGTTCACTCCCAGCAAGTGCTGCTGGAACTCACCCAAAAGGGCATGAGCCGCGAAGACGCCTATAAGGCCGTGCAGCGCAACGCTATGGCCTCCTGGCAAGAGGGCAAAAACTATCGCGCCCTGCTCGAAGCCGATGCCGATGTGGCGAAGCATCTGACGCCGAAGGATATCGAAGCCCTCTTCGATCTCGGCCAGCATACGCGCCATGTGGATACCCTGTTCAAACGGGTGTTCGGCGAGGCCTAGGATAGGTTTGCAGGGGGCTTCACCCCCTGCACCCCCACCAAAGGGCTTGCCCTTTGGAAACCTTTTTTCTTACATCGAAGCGCTTTGACGGCGGGGTGTTCCCGTTTGACGGCAAAAATGGGTTTCTTAAGGGCCATTCGGCCCTTGAGCGGGGTTTGGGGCAGCGCCCCATCTCGCGCAGCGAAAGAGTAAGGATAAAAAAATGAGCGTATTGGCGACGTTGGAAGCTCGGGGCCTGGTCCATCAGAAGACGGCTGAGGATTTGGGCGCGGTTTTGGCGGCGGGGCCGATCACGTTCTATAATGGCTATGATCCAACCGCGACCTCGCTGCACGTCGGGCATTTGCTGCCGCTGACCTTGATGAAGCATATGCAGCGTGCGGGGCACCGGGTGATTGCGCTGATTGGCGGCGGCACCGGGCTGATCGGCGATCCCTCGGGCAAGTCGACCGAGCGCAACCTGTTGACGGCGGAAACGGTGGCGGAGAATGGGCGGCTGATCCACGCCCAGGTGACGCGTATTTTGCAGGCCGACGACAATCCGCCGATCTACGCCAATAATCTCGATTGGCTGAGCGAGGTGAACCTGCTCGATTTCCTCCGGGATATCGGCAAGCATTTCTCGGTGAATGCGATGATTCAGCGCGATTCGGTGAAATCGCGCTTTGAGCGGGATGGGGAGGGGATTTCCTTTACCGAATTCACCTATTCGCTGCTGCAATCCTACGATTTCTTGGAACTGCATAAGCGCTACGGCTGCACACTGCAAACCGGCGGGTCGGACCAATGGGGCAATATCGTCTCCGGTACCGATCTGATCCGCCGCGTGACCGGCAACCGCGCCTTTGGGCTGACGGTTCCGCTGCTGACCAATTCGGACGGCAAGAAGTTCGGCAAGTCGGAGAAAGGGGCGATCTTCCTCGATCCGGCGCTCACCAGCCCCTATGCCTTCTATCAGTTCTGGTTGAATTCGGCGGATGCGGACGTGCAGCGCCTGCTGCGTTTGTTCACCGATATTGCGCTTGAGGAAATCGACGCGCTCGACACCAACTCCGGCGCGCGACCCGCGCAAAAATTGCTTGCCGAGACCCTGACGCGGGACATTCATGGGGCGGACGCGCTGGAGGGGGCAAAGAAAGCCTCTGACGCGCTCTTCTCCGGCGCGATTCAGGGGTTGCCGGTGGCGACTTTGCTGGAGATTTTCGCCGATGTGCCCGCCGTCACCCTGCCGCAGGGCCGTATCGCTGATGGGGTGGCGCTGACCGATCTGCTCACGGAAACCGGCCTCACCGCGTCGAAAGGCGACGCCAAGCGCCAGATTCAGCAAGGGGCCGTGCGGCTCAACGGCGGCGAGCCGGTCTCGGGCGAACCCGTGCTGACCGCGAATGATTTCATTGAGGGAACCGTGCTGGTCTTACGCAAGGGTAAGAAGAGTTATGGCTTAGTGCGGGTCGGTTAAATCGTATTTTAGCATGACAAAATATATCCTTATGCGAGTATGATTCTAGCGGTCAACACGCATAAGGAGGGTGCTCAATGCGATTCTTCGGACTAAGCCTAGGGTTGGTAGTTTTTATCGGTATGGCCGCAAGCGGCGGCGCGCAGGCTGCTTGCTCGCTGCCGACCTGGAGTGGTGGCCCGGTTCCGGTCAATCAGGAGCATGTGTTCTGCGGTGAAATCACGGGGGGCACGCCAAAAGGCTATCATTCCGCTACCGTTATTCCACCGGCTACGGGAAAAACGGTCGTGAGCATTAGCGGCATCGCGCCCATCCGTAACGGCCTCTATAATGCCACGCCACGGTTCAGCAATGGATCGACCAAGTTCTCGACCTTCTTTCCCAATGCCTGCACGCAAGCGCAGATCGTGACCTCGGTGCAATATGCCTATGCCCATAATGGCGGGCCGGTGGCCCCTTGGGGGGTTTCGGGCATGTCGGCACCGCCCACAGGGGGCGGGGCCTATTGCCTGGATAGCGCGGGTCAACCCTTTGAAATTCGGATGGGGACGCTCGGCTCCGGCAGCGGTTTGAAGATCAATACCGCGTTCCCCCGATAATCTGAGGCAGGCGGCACCGATGATTGAGATTACCCCCACACCGGAAGGGTCCTTACGGATAACACCCGGCATGGTGCCACCGCTTTTGGCCGATTTTTTGGAAACGGATATTGGGCTCTATACGCCGCGTGCCGAAGAGATTTTAACGGCGCTGCGGGACAAAGGCCGAGCGGCAGAGGTTAGCTTCTATGGCAATCTTTACGCGCTTCGGGTGACGGCGACCGAGGCGTTTCTGAGCGGGCTGTTTGATGAAACCCTAATGCTCACCGTATCGTTGGATCAGCTTGAAGCCGTCGTAAGCCAGTGGCACGCGGCCTTACTCGGGCGCGGTGGCCGTCTGGACTAAGGCGCGCAACCACTCCCGCTCCCGATACGTCTCGATCCCCGGCAGCGTGAGCAGCGTCGGGCCATCCGGTAGATCCTGGCAATCCTCCAGGGCGATCTGGGTCGCTTCCTCATCCCCGCGCAGGGCGTGGACGATGGCTTCCTGGAAGGTGTGGCGGTGGCCTTTCGCGGTGGCGGCGGCGCTGTAGGCGGCAAGGGCATCGTCGAAATGCAGATCGGCTTCGCCATCGCGCACGAGCCGGGCGTGCAGCAGGTGGGCATTGCCGAGGGTGACGAGCAAGGCTGCATCGCGCCGCTCGGTCCTATCGACGGCTTCTTGGAACCGGTTGAGGGCGACGAACATCAGCCGGGCGGCGTCCACATCGCCGACATAGCCCGCCATTTCGATTAAGCTTTTGCCGTGCAGAACCCGAACCTCGACCGCGTCGGGCAGCAGGCTCACGGCGTCGTTCGCCATCAGGGCGGCCTGCTTTGCCAGCGCAAAGGCGGCATCCTCGTCCGCAATCGTATAGGCCCCGCTTAGCAGCATCTCAGCCAAGGCGGGGATTGTCTTTTTCAACTCGGGTAGCTTTGGCACCGCCGCGCGCAGCAGCGTGACGATACGGTTTAAGCGGGCGGCGACATTCTCCGAATCCAGCCGGGCGCTGACTTGCAAAGCGTCGAGTAGCGGCAACAGCGTGACCACCTGCATCGGCGCGGCTTTATAGCGGGCTTCGGCGGCGGCAAGCTCGGCATCGATCCCGTCAAGCCGATCGTCGGAAACATCCCCGGCGCTGGCTTCCAGCAGGCCGAGCAGCAGCCGCGTTTGGGTAAGGGCGAGGCGGTTTAGGGAAATATCGAGCTTTTGGGCTTTGCTCAGGGCCGCTTCCGCGCCGCGTAGCAAATCAAGCGGCGGCTCCAATCCGGCATCGGCGATGCGCAGCAGGGCCATGCCCATCGCCTGCCATAGCCGCCCATCCTCCGGCGCGCGTTCGATGGCCTCGTGCAGCATATCTTCGGCAGCTTCAAGCGCGGGTAGATCGTCCGCCTCGGCGGCAACCAACAAAAAGGAAGCGCGTGTGCCGAACACAAGCGCTTCGCTGGCCGACCCGGCTTTAAGCTGGCGCTCTAAGCGGTTTTTGGCGGCCTCTAGGCTAGGTTCCTGATCAAGGGCCGCCCGGGCGACTTCCAGAAGGCTGCCTGCCTCCAGGTGCCGCGCCGGGATCGGCCAAAGCAAGGCGCTTTTCATAGGCGGAAGGTTACGCTTCCTCCGCCGGTTCCCACGGCAGCGGCACTTCGGCTTCCGTGCCGAGCAGACGGCAGAGCGTGATCAGGTCGGATTCGGTCGTGTCCGGGCTGGTGTGCAACTCGGGGATCGACAGGAACCGCCCGTCTTCCGGCAGATCGCACAGGGTGCTGAGAATTTCCGACGGATCGTCCAGCCCTTCAAGGTCTGCGCCGTTCAGGTAATCGAGGCAGACGGCCAGCAGATCGGCGAAATCTTCGTCCGATTCGAACACTTCCGAAATATCGGCGGCGTCGATGGTCACATACTCAAGGCCCGACGCGCGCAAAACCTGGATCAGCAGATCCTTATGGTTCGACAGGCTGCCACGACCGGGGTAGGCGGCTTCCAAGCGCGGAACGGTGCGTTCCAGCCGGGCAATCGCGTCGGTCACTTTGGCGAGCGGTGCCGTGAGCTGCGTCATCTCTTCTTCGCCGCCCTCGACTTCGGTGGCGACCATTTCGGCTTGATAGAGTTGCTCGGTGCCGAACAGGCACAGCCACAGCAGCGGAATATTTTCCTCATCGACGGCGAGCGCCTTGAGGGTGATGCCTTCATCGGCCTCGGGGCTGGGATAGATCGTCTCTTGATCGCAGGCGAGCAGGAAGGCGAGGCGGGCCATGACTGGTCCTTTCGGGCAGATAAGATGAGGCCACCATAGGCGAAACTGCCGGAGGTGGATAGAGCCGAGAGGTTTTAGCACCCCAAAACAAAACCGCCGCTGCGGTTTTCCACAGCGGCGGCGATTGGTCGGAGTGAGAGGATTCGAACCTCCGCTCTCTTGCTCCCGAAGCAAGCGCTTTACCAGGCTAAGCTACACTCCGTCAGTCTACCCCCGCTCGGGTTTTGCGCGGGAGAGGGCGGCTGTATAGCGCCCCCATGCCTTAGCGTCAATACCCCCGCGAAACGGCAAAATCGATGGCTTCCATCAGACTGCTTCGGATGGGAAGATCGGGGAAGCGCGCAAGCTCGGCTTTGGCGGCTTCGCCGACCGTGCGGGCGCGGGCAACGGTTTCGCGCACGGTGCCGTATTTTTCGATTAAGGTTTGGGCGGTGGCAAGGTCGGCGTCGGTTTGCTCCAGCTCTTCGATCGTCCGATGCCAGAAGGCGCGTTCTTTCGCATTGCCGCGCGCGTAGGCAAGGATGACGGGGAGAGTTACTTTGCCCTCGCGGAAATCATCGCCCACGGTTTTGCCCAGCGCGGCTTCGCTTGCAGCGTAATCCAAGGCATCGTCGATCAACTGAAAGGCAACGCCGAGGTTAGTGCCGAAGCGGCGCAGGGCTTGAATTTCATCCTCCGGTCGGTCGGCGACCACGGCCCCTACTTCGGCGGCGGCGGCGAAGAGCACGGCGGTTTTAGCGCTGATGACTTCGAGATACTGGGCCTCGGTGGTTTCCAAATCGCCGGTTGTCAGAAGCTGATGCACTTCGCCTTCGGCAATCACGGCGGAGGCTTCGGAAAGCACGGCCAGTACGCGCAAGGAGCCGTCTTCAACCATCAATTGGAAGGCGCGGGAGAAGAGGAAATCGCCCACCAGCACGCTCGACTTATTGCCAAAGATGGCATTGGCGGAGGCCGCGCCCCGGCGCAGCAGACTATCGTCCACCACATCATCGTGCAGCAGCGTTGCGGTATGGATGAACTCGACGCAGGCGGCGAGCTTCTGATGACGGCTGCCCTGATAGCCGCAGAGTTGGGCTGCGGCCAGCGTAATCAGCGGGCGCAAGCGCTTACCGCCCGCCGCGATCAAATGGCTCGCAAGCTGCGGAATAAGGGCAACGGGGCTTTGCATTCGGTCGAGAATGATCTGATTGACCGCCGCCATATCCGGCGCTACCAGCGCGACGAGGCGATCCAGCGACGGCGCGGCCGGGGGCGTATCGGGAGAGGTCAGGGCTCGGGTCATAGCTGCGCGGCAATCCGTCTTTGGTTCGGGGCCTTGATTCGGGGGCCTTGATTCTGGGCCTTGAAGCCGGTCTCACGTCTCGACGGGCGAGGTGTAAGCCCTTACTCTTCAGTCACATCCTTGCGGCGGGAGCATAGGCGGCGTACCCGCAGGGTCAAGTCAGATATGCCCGTGTGGCCGGTAACAAAGGCAAATCCTCGCGTGATCTCCTCCGATTCTATCACGGAAACCCCGTTCTATGGCGGAAAGCTGCGCCTGCGCCAACCCAGTGCCGGGTATCGCGCCGCCATCGATCCGGTTTTGCTCGCGGCCAGCCTCGGCCCCCGCGAAGGGTCGACCCTACTTGATTTAGGCTGCGGCGTCGGCGCGGCAAGCCTGTGCCTCTTGGCCCGGCGACCCGATGTATCCGTGATCGGGGTTGAGATTGATCCGCTGCTTGCCGCGCTTGCCCGCCAAAATGCCGCGCTGAACGGGGTGAGCGACCGGTTTACGGTGATCGAAGGGGCGGTGGAGGCTTTAACGCCGAAGGCGCTGCCGCCGATTGCCGCCCTCTTCAGCAACCCACCCTTTCACGACCCGGCGGCGACCCCCTCGCCGGACGGGCGGCGGGCGCGGGCAACCCATGGCGCAATTCTGAACGATTGGGTGGCGCTTGCCGCCCGGCTGCTGCCCCGTCGCGGGATGCTTAGCCTGATCTATCGGGCGGATGGGCTGTCGGCGCTTCTCGCCGCCTTGACGGGGGAGGACCGCCCCGGCCCCCGCTTCGGCGGCATTACCGTCGCCCCGCTGTGGCCGCGCGTCGGTACAGCGGCAAAGCGCGTTCTGGTTCAGGCGAGCTTGGGCAGTCAGGCCCCGCTAACGCTGCAGTCCGGCCTTGTGCTGCATGGGGCAGGATCGGCCTATACCGCGCAAACCGAAGCGATTTTGCGCGGGGAGGCGGCGTGGGAAATATCCCCAAGCCCTCCGGTTTCGACTATTACATCTTGACTATGTAGTCAGGCCCAGGCTCGACTACATCTTACCGTCGTTAGCGCGTGGATACTATGCTTTCTAATAGTCTTGATCGATCTGGGTCGTGAGCGGTTCACCCCTCTCGATTCCCGCGCAGGCGGTACAGTCGCTCAGGCTCGCTATCCCGATCATCATCGGGCAATTGGCGCTGGTCGGCATGAATCTGGTGGGCACGCTGCTCTTAGGCCGGATCGGGACCGATGCGATGGCTGCTGGGGCTTTGGGAAGCGCCTTCTTTTTTTCCGCCGCCGTGATTGTGAACGGAATTCTATCGTCGACCGGCGTGATGGTGGCGCAGGCGGAAGGTGAGGGCGACGGGCGGCGGGCGGCGGGATATGCGCAGCGCGGGGTGTTGCTGGCGATTCTCTTGGCGATTCCGAGCATGGCCCTGCTGTTCTTCGCACCGCATTTTCTATCGGCAATCGGGCAGGAACCGGGGTTGGTTTCGCTGACTGGGCAGTATCTCCAGGCGCTTGCACCGGGGATGCTGCCCTATGCCATTGTGCTGGCCTTGCGCTATTTCCTCGCAGCAATCGAGCGCCCGCTGATCGGCACGATCATGGCCATATTCGGCGTTCTGGTGGAACTGCTGGTTGGGCATGTGCTGCTATCCGGTTGGATCGGTGCGCCGATGGGGGGGGCGGGGGTCGGGATCGCCGTGATGGTTGGCTGCTTTGCCATGATGGCGGGGATGCTGCTCTACCTGCGTTTCGCCCCCCAGGTGCGCGCCTATGGCTTGCATCGGCGCGGGCTGGCGCAGGCCGGGCAGTTGGCCGATCTGTGGCGCATCGGCTGGCCGATGGGCGTGGCCTTTGGGGCGGAAACGCTGTTCTTTATGCTGACGACGACGTTGGCGGGGTTTTTCACCCAGGCCGAAGTCGCCGCCCATAGCATCGGCTATCAGAGCATCACCACGGCCTTCATGATCGCCGTCGGCCTGTCGCACGCCACCATGGTGCGGGTGGCGCGCGCGGCGGGCGAGGGCGACCTTCTGGCGGTGCGCCGAATCGGCTGGGCGGGGATCGGCCTTGGTATCGTCGGTATGGGCGGAACCGGCCTGGGTCTTGCCATCGGCGGGCGTTGGATTGCCGCGCTGTTTCTGGATCCCACGAAAGCCGATGCAACGACGGTGTTCGATTTTGCCGCGCCCTTGCTGGTGATCGCCGCCCTGTTCCAACTGTTCGACGGAACGCAAGCGATTGCCGCCGGGGCCTTGCGCGGCCTGAAGGATTCGCGCGGACCGATGGTGATCGGGCTCATCGCCTATTGGCCGATTGGCATGGCGAGCGGGGCGATTTTGGGCTTTTGGCTCGACCTGCGCTTGGTCGGCCTGTGGAGCGGTCTTGCCTTGGGGCTTGCGGTGGCGGCGGTGGCGCTCACGGTGCGCTTTCATCTTAAATCGCGGCGCTTGCCAGAACCCGCGAAAGGGTGAAAGGTGGTGCCATGTTTGGCTTATCTCTCGGAAAACTCCTCGTTCTCGTCGTCGCCTGCGTCGTCGGCTGGATGCTGCTGACTAAGCTGCGCGCGGGTCCGCCCAGCGCTCGCCGAGCGCCGCCGGAACCCGTTCCGCCGCCGCAGCCTGCCGCCCGCACCGCAGAGAGCGCAGGGCAGATGGAAGATTTGCGGAAATGCACCTTCTGCGACACCTATGTTCCGGTGCGCAATGCCCGCTCCTGCGGGCGCTCCACCTGCCCGCACGCGCCTTAATCCCCCAAAACCCGAGAAATCGTTCCGGTTGCAACGCAAAAACGGCGCGGGAGAGCGCTTGATTTACGCGACGCGAGCAGACTAAGGTGCGCGCGATTTTCGCTGTGTCACCGAAAGGTCATAGGATGGCGTCCGGCCCGCTTCCCTTTCAATCGCTGATCCTGACGCTGCAAAGCTTTTGGGCAAGCCAAGGCTGTGCGTTGCTGCAGCCCTATGATGTCGAAGTTGGGGCCGGAACCTTTCATCCCGCGACCACGCTGCGGACTTTGGGGCCGGATACGTGGAATGTGGCCTACGTCCAGCCCTCGCGCCGCCCGACCGATGGGCGCTATGGCGAGAACCCCAACCGCTTGCAGCATTATTATCAGTTCCAGGTGATCCTGAAGCCCTCGCCGGTCGACCCGCAGGCGCTGTATCTGGACAGCCTGAAAGCGCTGGGTATTGACCCCGCCGAGCACGATATTCGTTTCGTTGAAGACGATTGGGAAAGCCCGACGCTGGGGGCCTGGGGCCTTGGTTGGGAAGTCTGGTGCGATGGGATGGAAGTCACCCAATTCACCTATTTCCAGCAGGTCGGCGGTATCGAAGCCAATCCGGTGTGCGCCGAGCTTACCTACGGGCTGGAACGCCTCGCCATGTATGTGCAGGGCGTCGAGAATGTCTACGATCTCGATTGGAACGGCGTCAAAGGCCCTGGCCGGAAGACCTATGGCGACGTGTTCCTAGAGAATGAAAAGCAGTTCAGCGCCTATAATTTCGAGCACGCCAATACCGAAGTGCTATTCCGGCACTTCAACGAGGCCGAGGCCGAATGCCAGAAGCTGTTGGCCGTAAATCTGCCGCTGCCCGCCTATGACCAAGCCATCAAAGCCAGCCATACCTTCAACCTGCTCGATGCGCGCGGCGTGATCTCGGTCACGGAACGCGCCGCCTATATCGGCCGGGTGCGCGCCCTTTCCAAAGGGTGTTGCGAAGGCTGGCTTGCCGTGCGCGGCGCGTGAATACCGTCAGGAACTGAATAATGGCCGATTTGCTGCTCGAACTCTTTTCCGAAGAAATCCCGGCGCGCATGCAGGCGCGGGCGGCGGAAGAGCTGCGCGACCGACTGGCTGCCGCGTTGACCGAGGCGGGCCTTGCGCCGCAGAGCCTTGCGGTCTGGGTCACGCCGCGCCGCGTTACTTTCCATGCCACCGGCCTGCCCACGGCCCAACCGGATCGGTCCGAAGAGCGCAAAGGCCCGCGCGCCGATGCGCCGGCGGGGGCGATTCAGGGCTTCCTCAAATCGACCGGCCTTACCCGCGACCAGCTTGAAACCCGCGAGACCGATAAGGGCGCGGTGCTGTTTGCCGTCACCCACATCCAGGGCCGCCCGACGCGCGACGTGCTGCCGGAGCTGATTTGCGGTCTGATCCTGGGCTATACATGGCCGAAATCGATGCGCTGGCGCGACACGCGCCTTGCTTGGGTGCGCCCCTTGCGGTCGATTCTGGCGCTGTTCGACGGGCAAACCCTGCCCGGCGGTTTGCACCTGGGCCGCAATGTCGAGGGCGGTGAGCAGCCGGGCTATCGCGCTGCGGGCGATACGGGTGATCTCAATTATCTGCCGTTTGGCAACCAGACCTTCGGACACCGCTTTCTGGCGCCCGATGCGGTTTCGGTGGTCGATGCCGCCGATTATCAGGCCAAGCTGCGCGCCGGGTTCGTGATGCTGGACCGGGAGGAGCGCAAGCGCCTCATCCTCACAGAAGCCGAAACGCTCGCCGCCTCGGTCAACTGCCGCGTCAAGCCGGATGCCGCCTTGCTGGAAGAAGTGGCCGGGCTGGTTGAATGGCCGGTGCCGCTGCTGGGCCGCATCGACGATGCCTTCATGGATGTGCCCGCCGAAGTGCTGACCACCTCTATGCGCGAGCATCAGAAATATTTCGCCCTGGTGCCGCAAGAATCCGCCGAGGGTGACGCGAAGATCGCGCCCTATTTCGTCGTTGTCGCCAATATGGTGGCGCGCGATGGCGGGGCGGCGATTATCTCCGGCAATCAGCGCGTGCTGCGTGCCCGCCTGTCCGATGCGCGCTTCTTCTGGGATCAAGACCGCAAGCTTCGGCTGGAAGTTTGGGCGGAAAAGCTCACGAGCCGAGTGTTCCACGCCAAGCTTGGCACGGTTGCCGCGCGTGTGGACCGGCTGGCCGTGCTGGCGGTGACGCTCGCAGGGCAAACCGGAGCCGATGCCGCGCTGGCCGACCGGGCCGCACGCCTCGCCAAGGCCGATCTTTCCACCGGCATGGTCGGCGAGTTCCCCGAACTGCAAGGCGTCATCGGGCGCTATTACGCCCGCCACCAGAGGGAAGACGAGGCGGTCGCACATGCCATCGCCGATCATTACGCGCCGGTCGGCCCGTCTGACCGGGTGCCGACCGCGCCGGTTTCCCGCGTGGTAGCCCTAGCCGATAAGCTCGATCTGCTCGCCGGGCTCTTCGCCATCGACGAAAAGCCGACCGGCTCGAAAGACCCGTTCGCCCTGCGCCGCGCCGCCCTGGGCGTGCTGCGCATTATCACCGAGAACGGCCTGCGCTTGGCCCTGCGTCCGGTGCTGGATGCGGCGGTATCGCTCTATGGGCCGCAGATCGAAAAGCTCGATACGGCGGCCACCGTCGATGCGCTGCTCGCTTTCCTTGCCGACCGGCTGAAAGTCACGCTGCGCGACCAAGGCCAGCGCCATGATCTCATTCAGGCCGTCTTCGCCCTCGGTACGGAAGATGATGTGGTGCGGCTGCTGGCGCGCGTCACCGCGCTCAGCGATTTCATTGCAACCCCCGTGGGGGCCGATATGCTGGCCGCCTTCCGCCGCGCCGCGAATATTTTGAAAATCGAAGAAAAGAAGGACGGTCGCCCTGCCCAGGAGACCGTCGCTCAGCCTCTGCTGACGCAAGCAGAGGAAAAAGCCTTGGCCGACGCGCTGGAAGCGGCATTGCCCGCCGTGGAAAGCTTGGTGGCCGAGGAACAGTTCGTGGAGGCAATGAAACGCCTCGGCGCGCTGCGCGATCCCGTTGACGCGTTCTTTACGCATGTGACGGTAAATGCAGACGATACGGGGGTGCGCGCCAATCGCTTGGCACTGCTCGCCCGCTATCGCAAAACCTGTTCGGCCATTGCCGATTTCGGGGTGATTGAAGGCTAGCGCGGCCCGCCCAGGGCCTGCTTTTTCATCGGGGTAAGGGGAACGAGATGGTTGAGGCGACGGCGACGCATCGTTGGGTTTACAGCTTCGGCGACGGAAGCTCGGAAGGTCATTCCGGGATGCGCAATCTGCTCGGCGGTAAGGGTGCAAACCTTGCCGAAATGAGCAATCTCGGCCTGCCCGTGCCGCCGGGCTTTACCATTACGACCGAACTCTGCACCTATTATTATGCCAATGGCCGCCAGTATCCGGCGGAACTGAAAACCCAGGCCGCAGCAGCTTTGGCGACGGTCGAAAAGATCGTTGGTAAGGTGTTCGGCGATGCCACCAACCCGCTGCTCGTCTCGGTGCGCTCCGGCGCGCGGGCCTCGATGCCGGGGATGATGGATACGGTGCTGAACCTCGGCCTCAATGATGCCACGGTCGAAGGGCTCGCCAAGCTCTCGGGCGACGGGCGCTTTGCCTACGACAGCTATCGCCGCTTCATCCAGATGTACTCGAATGTGGTGCTCGACATCGACCACCATCATTTCGAAGAAATTCTGGACCGGCATAAGGACGAAAAGGGCCATTCGCTCGACACCGACCTGTCGGCAGACGATTGGAAAGAAGTCGTTGCTGATTATAAGGCCGAAGTGCAGCACGCCCTGGGCCGCGACTTCCCGCAAGACCCGCACGAGCAGCTTTGGGGCGCGATTGGCGCGGTTTTCGCAAGCTGGATGAACCAGCGCGCCATTGTGTACCGCCGCCTGCACGAAATCCCGGAAAGCTGGGGCACGGCGGTGAATATTCAGGCGATGGTCTTCGGCAATATGGGCCAAGATTGCGCCACCGGCGTTGCCTTCACCCGCGATCCTTCAACGGGCGAGAATATTTTCTACGGCGAATATCTCATCAACGCCCAGGGCGAAGACGTGGTGGCGGGCATTCGCACGCCGCAGCAGATTACCGTTCAGGGCAAAATCGCTAATCATTCCACCCTACCCGCGATGGAAGAATCCATGCCGCAGGTGTTCGCCGAACTGGCGGCGGTGCGCGATAAGCTGGAGCGGCATTTCCGCGACGTGCAGGATATCGAGTTCACCGTTCAGTCGGGCAAGCTCTATATGCTGCAAACCCGTAGCGGGAAGCGCACGGCGGAAGCTGCGCTGAAGATTGCCGTCGATATGGCGAACGAGGGGCTGATTACCCAGGAAGAAGCCATTCAGCGTGTCGAGCCGCGCAGCCTGGATCAGCTTCTGCACCCGCGCCTTGATCCGAATGCCCCGCGTAATCTGTTGACGCGCGGCCTGCCTGCCTCGCCCGGTGCCGCCTATGGGCGCGTTGTCTTCTCAGCCGACGCGGCGGAAGATTTGGCCGCAAAGGGCGAGGCCGTCATTCTGGTGCGCATCGAAACCAGCCCGGAAGATATTCACGGCATGCATGCCGCCAAGGGCATTCTCACCACGCGCGGCGGCATGACCAGCCACGCGGCGGTGGTGGCGCGCGGCATGGGCCGCCCCTGCGTCGCCGGGGCCGGGGAAGTACGCATCGATTACGCGGCGGGAACGCTTTCGCTTCGGGGTACCGTCGTGAAAGTCGGCGATTACATTACGCTGGATGGCAGCACCGGCGAAGTCTTCGTTGGGCAGGTGCCGACGCTGCAGCCGCAGCTTTCCGGCAGCTTTGCCACGCTGATGGGCTGGGCCGACGCCAAGCGCACGATGAAGGTGCGCACCAATGCCGAAACCCCGCTGGATGCCCGCACCGCACGGGAATTCGGCGCGGAAGGCATTGGCCTGTGCCGCACCGAACATATGTTCTTCGACGCCGACCGCATCATCGCCGTACGTGAAATGATTATGGCCGACGATGAAGCTGGTCGCCGCGCGGCGCTCGCCAAGATTCTGCCGATGCAGCGCAGCGATTTCGTCGAACTCTTCACCATCATGGCGGGGCTCCCTGTCACGATCCGCCTGCTCGATCCGCCCCTGCACGAGTTTCTGCCGCACACGGAAGCCGAAATGCAGGAAGTCGCGGTGGCGTCGGGCAAAGATCTCGCCTTCGTTAAAGCGCGCGGTTCGGCTTTGCA
>NZ_JBILQX010000283.1:0-3145 GCF_044372965.1 Elstera sp.
CAGCGACCATAAGTCCGGCTGCAAAGTGTGGAAGGTTCGATGCCAATTTCCAATGAACGCCTTGAAGCTGCCGCCCGCGCTGTCGGGAAAGCGCTCGGCTATGAATTTGCTGGTAAATCTATTCTGGTAGCTGCCAGCGACGGTGATGCCCGGTGTCGCCATTGGGAGAACCTAGCCCGCGCTGCCTTGAACGCGCGATCTCCACGTTTGCGCCAATCAGCCCACTAACCACAAGAGGAGCGACGAGAGATGCAGCGCATCAAGATATGGACCTTCCAGGAAATAAACTTCCGTGGCCTCCCGGCCAGCGCGCCGGTCTGCGTTCATGTGGAGGCCGACGGCCCCTTCGACATTGGCAACGGCTGGTCCGCGTATGTGGTGACCGCGCCCAACGCGCAGATCTTCGTTGCCGAAGGCATGACGGGCGCTCTGATCGGCGGAAGCCTGGACGAGGTGCGCACTGACATGGCCACGGCGGACCCTGTCATCCTGTCCGAACAGGAGGCGATGGTCCGTGAACTCGGCCCCAAGGCTAAGGAAATCACCCTGGACGAGTGGTGGTCTAAACTGGGCTGCATGCCCAAGGCGGCCTAGCCGCAAACGGAGCGACCAGCGATGACAGAGGAACTACGGCCTCCCCGCGTGATCAGCATATTGTCGGTTGCCTGGCGGAATGGGACTACAGCGCCGCCAGCCAACATGGACACTCTTGATGGTCGGACTCTCTGGACTTGCACGGTTCTCGACCGTCGCTTCGAGCGCCAAATCGTAGCCGAGCACTGTCCCTCTTATCCTCTGGGTAGTGGGTGGTCCTATTGTTGGACGTCGAAAGGCCCGCAGCCAAAAGTTTGGGCTCCGGAGCGAAAAGCTAAGTTCCGTCGGGCGAATCTGAGGCGGCGGCTCGAAAAGAAATATCCTTTGTTTGCAGATCAGTTTGAAGCGGAGGAAATTGAGCGTCGGCCCAACTATTTCGATCCTGACGCCATCGCCGCTGGAACGGATATGCGGCGCTTACAGGAACCAGGCTGCATGGGTCACAACGGTGGCCCGGCGCTGCATATCTGACCACATGAGGAGCGGGCAGGGCGTTCCGTTGCGATATCGAAGTGCGAGTGCCATCTTGCCTATAGTAACTACGACGGACCGCCGAGTATGGATCTAGAAACGCTACCGACTATTCGCATGGGGGCAATGGAACTTCGGATTTTCGAAGCCTTGCGGGCCAAGGCTGGCGCGATTGCCTCGCGCGACGAGCTTATCGATGCGGCCGACTGTGGTTCGGAAAAGCCGGATACCGTTCTTCGCATCATGCTGTCACGCATCCGCAATCGGTTCCGGCGGCTTAACCTCCCTGATCCGATCGTCAACAGCTATGGGCAAGGCTATCGCCTGAATTCTTCTGCGCTGACGGTGCTCGTGGTGATCTCCGCTAAATCGGCGGCACGACAGCGCCAGTTGGTCGAAGAGTTTTCGTGACGTCACGAAAACTCGCATAGGTCAGGGTATCGGGGCTTTTTCGAAACAACCAAGAAGAAAGACTTTTCGTGACGTCACGAAAACCCCAGACCAACCGCAGAACCGGCCGGCCACCGAAGGGCTATGTCCTAACGGATGCGGAGCGCCAGGCGCGGCGGCGCGAGAAGGTTGAGACTGATAAGGCGCAGCTTGCGTTAGCGCTCTTCAAGGCTAAAGACGCCGGCGACTGGAACGCCGTGGAGGCGATTGCGCGCAGTTTGCTGAGGCTCTGAGGGCGAAGCGGGGCGTTCAAATAGGTCAATAATGCTGTCGCATAATCCTCATTATCTTTGAATCGGCTATCTTACATATGATGCCGATCTAGCTTTCCGCAGAAACCGGCGGCGCGGCAGCGTGCACCCACGTAGGACCTTTGCTAAGGTCATGGAAACCAACCTCGACCCGACGGGGCGACGGGCTGTTGAATGCTGAGCGCAAAGTGCGACGGTGGCCAAAGATTGTGATGTTCCCAGCCAAAGTGCCGAGGGCGAAAGGAGGACGTCTAGACAAAGTTCAGTTGCTGGCGGAAATTGTGAGGCGCAGCCATCATCCAGGCTTGTCATACAATGGTAAAAAGCAATCTATTTTTTACGATTGAGCCGCTATTTTCGTTAAATTTAATCATTGATTAACCTATTCGCTAACCCTAGGAGTCCGCTTGGGGCAATTGCACCGGGGGCGGTGCAGGGTTACGGCGGGTTTGGTGATGGTTGAGGCAGGCGTGGGAATCCAGGCGGAACAAGATTCCGGCCTGTTGAGCTTGGTTATTCTGGCGCAATTCCTGGGGTTAGGCCTCTCGCCGGAGCGGTTGCGGGCGCAGGTCGGGGCAGATGGGGTGCTGGCGCGGCACGAGGTGGTGCGGTTGGCGCGGCAGGTGGGGTTTCAGGCGTCGGATCGCAAAAGCGTTTGGAAAAGGTTAACGGGATTGCGGTTGCCCGCGTTGATCGAGCGGCGCGATGGGACGTTTTTTCTGCTCGCCAAACTCTCCGAGCGCGATGCGCTGATTCAAGACCCGCTGGTCGGCGCGCCGCAGACGCTGAGCCGGACCGAGTTTGAGGCGGCGTGGTCGGGCAGAGTGATCGAGGTGACGCGGCGGGAAAGCTCGGCGGAGGCAACGCCGGGCTGGTTTAACGTCGGCTGGTTTTTCAGCATCGCGCGTAAATACGCCAATCTCTTTAGCGAAGTCCTGCTCGCAAGCTTTTGTTTGCAACTCTTCGGGCTGGTCTCGCCGCTGCTGTTCCAAGTGGTGATCGATAAGGTTTTGGTCCACCGCTCGCTCTCGACCCTCGATGTGCTGATTTTGGCGATGGCGGCCCTCACCCTGTTCGAGGTGCTGCTGACGGCGCTCCGAACCTACACCTTCAGTCACACGACGCGGCGGATCGACGTCGAGCTTGGCGCGAAAATGTTCCGGCATTTGATGGGGCTGCCGCTGAGCTATTTTGAAGCGCGCCGCGTCGGCGATACGGTGGCGCGGGTGCGGGAGCTTGAAGGCGTGCGCGCCTTCCTGACCGGCTCGGCGTTAACCTTGGGGATTGATCTCTTCTTCACCATCGTCTTCTTCGCGGTGATGTGGATGTATAGCCCGGTGCTGACGCTGATCGTGGTGGGCTCGCTGCCGCTCTATGTG
>NZ_JBILQX010000089.1:0-13727 GCF_044372965.1 Elstera sp.
GGGTGAAATTATCTTTCAAGGAATCGCGCACATTATTCCGGGCTTTCCAGGCCAGGTCATTCATTGCCCGGCTGGTGACTTTGGGAATTTCCAGCGCAAGCCGGGATAGAAGCGTAAGCCCATCGCCCTTGACGATTTTTGACGGCGTGATCTTTGCCATCCGAACCCCTCCGTAAAAAGCCCCCCGGCTGTTGCACGCCGGGGGGAGGTGCTGCCGGGCGGAAAATCAAGAAAGTTCCCGGCAGGGGAGCCTTAGAGCATCGGGCGCGACGGCCAGCCGGGGACCGGTTGGGGCGGCGGCGGCGGGGGCGGCGGAACCGCCGGGGAACCGGGGATCAGAAACAGCGTCGTCAGAGAGGTTGACGCAAGAAGAGACGCAGTAATCATTAGCTGAAACTCCCATTCAGGCGCACGGTGCCCAAGGCGGAATTGGCCGGGGCATTGGCGGTTGCAATACCAATCAAGATTGTGTCGTCGTTCTCGGTCAGCAGGCAGAGCTTTTGAACGTCATCCCAAAAGATCAAATCGCCCTGCTGCCAAATATTCGCGGGCAGTTTCGGCAAATTATACACGCCGGTTACAGCGAGATTAACCCGATCCCCCAAGCCTGCGGACGTAACCGCTACGCCGAAGAGTCGGCCATGCCGGACTAGCTCGCCACTCTGAACGATCTGATTCGGGACGATTTCGAGAACATCCCCCGGCTGAACAAAATTAAGCATTCAATCATACCCCCGTGAGCAAATAATCTTCCCCTGCCGCAGACCGGCGCGGGGCGTTGAGAGTGTGTCGAGAAGGCCCAGGGCTTGCCGCATTTCATAAAAGGACCGGTAGGTTACTTTCCGGTCGCCATACTCGACGGTCATGACGCCACTGGTTAACGCTTCCAATAGGGCGGCGCGTTGCGCTTTTATTTCCTCGGGCGTCATCATGGCGTAGCCTTGGCTTTGTACCAGCCGCGCCAGTCCATCCAGCCCCCGCCGACATCGAACCAGCAGCGATACTTGACTGCGAAAGAATCGAAAGCGTTTTCACTTTCGATCTGCGGACCTGCCGCGCCGGACAGGTAGGCATATTCAAAGCCCGAAGATTTTGCCGTTTCTGCCGCAAGAAAGAATTCATCCGGCACGGTCAGGCGCGGTTCAACGATCAAGGTTAAGGAGCCTGCAAGGGTATTAACATCTTCAACCTTGGTCGGTTGAATTTGCATCAATAGCTTGCGGGCAATGGTTTCCATCTCGGGCGGGATGATCCAATACTTCGCAGGCATCGGCGTAAGCTTGCCGGTCGGGGACCGCATCCGGTAGAAGGACAGCTTCGCCGTCTCCAGCGCGACCACCAGAGGCATGCCCCCGGCTTGCAGATTGCCGCGTGTGGTATCAAACACCGGCAAGCCGTCGCTCATGGTAGGACCTACGCCGGTCGTGCCGAGCAGTTGATCCAACAGCCAATCATCCTGCCACCTTGCCGCGTCAAGTCCAAGCGCTGCCCCGATGCCGGACAGCGCCCCAAGATTGTCGTTAACGATTAATTCGCGGGTCAGCGCAACCGCATTAGCGTAAGTCGCCACGCGGTATTTTTCTTTGCCTTCCCGAATCGTCATTTGCGATTGGATTTCGCCACCTTCCCCGACGCGGGCGAAATCGCCCTTCATATCTAGGGAGATCGAATTTTTATCGCGGAAGTCTGTTGCGCTGCTTTCAGCCATAAGCTGCCAGAGTGGCGAACGGGCTTCGGTGTAGCTGGCGCGCAGGGTTTGGTGCAGCGCTTCGCCCAGGACATAGGAGAAATCGCCCGTCGCCATCGCGCGGGTCAGTACGGCGGCGCGGGTGAGTCCCAGGGTTGATACGCCCCGGTTCCGCAGGATCGCCGCCGCATCGTCAGCGAAGGACGTATGCGCCATGAATTCCCGCGCGCCTTCCGAGGGACGCAAGGACGGGTTAGCGCGGCAAGCAATTGCCTCGCCCAAGCGCCGGGTGAAGCTCGCGCTGTGATCCACGCCGACGGTTGCAGGCGGGTTGTGAACAACCGGCGCACGCCCGGCCCGCGCCATCGCGGCGGCGCGGGTTTGATCGAGGCTTAAGCCAGCGCTTCGGGTCTCGGTAACAAAGGCTTCCGACAAACCGAAGGCCGTGGCAATCGCCCGAACTTCCACTTCGCCCGGCCCGGCGGCGGGAGGGTCGGCAGATCGGAAGCCGCAGGACGGATCAGCCGGAACCGCAACGATGCTACCCTCGCGCGGGGTCCATTTCGTTGCCGTGCGGATTTCTTCGCCGGTTTGCGGGTCGCGGGCGATTTCCCATTTCTCGACCGAATAACCAACCGAGACACCGCGCAAGATACCGTCGTTTACATCGGCAACAATGCCTTGAACTTCCGGGCGATTACTGAACTTCACCTTGGCATAGAGCATTCCGCCGCGAATCTCTGCCGAAGAGATAACGCCGATCACATCGTCAATGCTGCCCGTGCGATGCGAATTCAGGAGCGGTGCGCCATCGAGGCCCTTCAGGTCAACCGAATCGGCATCGATGCGCAGCACTTCGAGATAGCCGTCTCGGCGCACCTTGCCGGAGGTGGCGAGCAGAATTTCGCGCTCGGTCGCCGCGCCGCCGGGGGCACCTACCCACGTCGATTCACGGCGAAGAAGCAGCGAGGCCGCAGCCTCGCGGAGGTAGATCATACTCATGGGTTTTCCTCTTTGGTCAGGCCAAGCCGGGCTTCGCGCGCGCGGTCGGCAGAGCGTTGTTCGTCAATGGTTTCGATGTCATAGCCACGCTCGGAAACGGCTTGCGCGCGGCTCTTCAGGCCCGCCTGAATGGCTGCCTGTTCGGCATTGATTTCTTTCTCAGGGTCCACCCATTCCCACGCCGGGGGGTGGAAATCGGCATTCAAGTAATCATCCGGGAACCGGCTGTAATCCGGGGCTGGCACCGCACCGCTGGCAATGGCGAGCGACACGAATTTTTCCCATACTGGGCGGATTAACTGCGGGATGATGACATGATGCTGGACCATGTCTAAGAACCGTCGCTGATTAATCAGCGCTATTCGGGAACTGCTGTAGTTAGATCTTGACGTATCGCCGGTTAGTTGCTCATAGGTCAGCCCCAGCGCGGCGGCGAGGCCGGTTTGCAGGGCAGCCAAGTAATGTTCGTAAGACTCATCAGGCGAGGGCGGCGAGTTGAAAGTAAGCTTCTCCCCAGGGGCAAAATTAAAAATAGCCCCTGGCATTAAGCCTAAATCATGAGGAAGAACGTCCGTTTGCTCACCTGTAAACCCTTCTTGCAAAATCGGTTTTTCAAGCGTAGCGCAGAACAGAGCAGCCGCTTTGAACGAATAAAGCCGGGCGTCTTGCAGGTCCGAAACATCTTGAAACCTGGTCAGGGTTGGCGAGAACCAGCTTAGCCCCCGCACCTGCCCCGGCGCGATTGGCCGAAACAGGTGAAGCATTTCGCCCGCCGGAACGCGGATAGTCTCGAACCCGGTCGAGGTATCAAGCGGGCGTAAGTGATACGCCACCCGCTGACCCGAAGCATCGAATTCGACACCAGCCCGGATTTTAGCCCCGTCAGGCAGGGCTTGATCTAAAGTCGGTATCAGGCGAGGGTCGAGAAGCCGAAGCCTCAGGGGCACGCCCCCAGCCGCGCTTGGGACGATTTCCAACCGGACGAACGCTTCGCCTGCGACGGCCATCGACCGAACCGCAGCGGCTTGCAGCCCGTGGCAGTCGAGCAACCCCTCGGCATCCGCCCGCCGTGACCAACGAGAGTAGGCTTTCAGTAGCGTGTCCCGTCGCTCCGGCGCGGGGTGCAAGGGCCGGGGGATGATCCCGCTACCGACAAGCTGTGCCGTGATTTGGTCGCCTGCCGTGGCGGCGGCGCAATCGTTCGCCAGCAAGTTCTGAGCCCGCGCCCGAACCGTGCCCCCCGCTCGCTCAATCTCGCGCGGCATGTCGTGCAGCGGGCGCGCGCCGTTGAAGCGATACCCGCCTGCCCCGGCTTCAATGCCACGCCGATGGGAGACTGGCGGCGGGGCAGGGCTTCCGGCCCACCAGCGCTTAATCTTTTCGAGCATTCTTGCGCTTCCAATTCAGATCACGAATTGCCTGCACTTCGGCCTGAACCGAATGAACATCAATCGAGAGAACGGCTTTGTTCGCCGGATCGAGAACAAGCGCTTCAAATTCCGTGATTTTGCCGTGGTACGCATAGAAAACCGGCACGACTTCAATCTCTTCCGGGTCTTTATTTCGCTTACGCGCCGCGCCATCACGGGCGATTTTTAAGATCGCATCGCGCTTTCCTTCGTGTTTTTCCTTCCAGTCCGTCCATGACTTGATCGATTCTTTCGGCCAATCAGCGCCGATCTGCGGGGCTGGCAGCGGCTCGCTACGCAGCAGGCAGAACAGGGTTTCGCCAGGAAGGAAGACCGGCTTCAGATCAACCACCAGGGAGGCAGCCGAAGCCGAGCGAAGCCCAGACTTCATAAGCCTGTGTTGAACGAGAAGCTGGAAGGTTTCGTAATCATCGAAGATTCGTTGAACTCCGATGTAAACTTCGTCAGGCCAGACGATCTGCCCCGCCGCACTGTTCGCCCGCTTAGTGAAAGTAGAGTAATGCTCCCCCGTGTAATGGATTAAGTCCGAAGACTTGAAGCATTTCTCCCGCTTATGCACAGATTTTTCCCCACGCTTAACGATTAGAAAGCCATTCATCATTTTCTCCAAAGAAAAAGCCACCCGGATTTCTCCGAGTGGCTTGGTTAACTCTATACTGAACAGTGTCTCTATTCAGAAAATATAAACAAGAATAACAATATAACGCTAAAAAATCACATAATACTCTAAACCTTGCGGGGTCGCCCGTTACCCGTGCCCGGAGGGCCGGGGAAGGACCCGCGCAATAAAAAACCCCCGCCGGTTAGAGCGAGGGTCTCTAGCGCTTTGGTTTTTGCGCCTTCAGCTAGATTGTCAAATCGGCTCACACTTCGCAAGAGGAATTTACGCCTTCATCCATTTTTTCGGACTGTCAACCTCCCGTGATAGGTGCGTTTCGATCTCTAACCCCTTGATAAGCCGAAAGACCAAGCTACCCCGCCAAGCTTACCCCGGTGCCGTCTGAACAGTCTGAACAGTTTGCTGAATAGTTTGGCATAAACCGTTCAGCGATAATCCCTTATATATCAGTACCTTACCCTATTCCTGAATAGTCTGAATAGTTACTTCAAGGTAATGCATATGAGAGAGATAGAAAGCTATATACGTATAGGGAAAACCCTGCGGAAACTATTCAGACTATTCAGCCCATTGATTTTATTGAGGTTTTCCGGTTCAAACTATTCAGCCAACCGTTCAGGAACCATTCATCAATCGCCGTGTGGTGGCGGTTGAGATACCTTGCTCAACCAAGCTGCGTTGAGTTGGACACCACGCCAGTGGTTCCCGAACTCGGTATGAACCTTCACGAACCCCCGCAAAGCCAAGGCCCTGCCGAACGCCGTGGCGCTCATTGGGTTGCCTCCCGCCGTTTCGGCGCACCATCGATCATAGGCCGTCTTCAGCGTCCTCGCCGACGCGCTGAAGGCAGGCGCAGCTTCGGTGCATTCCGCCACGAAATCGCCGAACGGGTCGCTTTCGGCCCGGTAAGCGTCGGTTGCCGCAATCCACCGCTGAGGGATTTTTAGCCCCACTTGGTGCCAATCGACAGCCCCACGCACGCCCCAGGCGAGAATACCCGGCAGTTCGCCCATCAGCTTTTTCTTCAAGCCCCGATCTTTCAATCGCTGCCCCGGCAAGATATTGGGGCCATCCACGAAAGTAAAGGGGAAGTCGATCAGGCAGAGTCGCCGCCAGATACCAAGATCAGTCCCGCTAATGTAGGGGCGGTAATTGGTCCCCATCCACAGCTTGAATTCCGGGGTGAACTCGAACCAGTCCTTGTGAAGAAACCGCGCAATAATCTTATCGCCACCGGTGATCGATTTTACTAACCCTTCATTCAGCCGCGCCCCGGCGGTCGCTTCCACGGTCTCAACGAACCGCGCCCCACGCAAGCGCGCAATGTCACTGGGAATGCCGCCCCCACGGTCGCGCAGCATCAGGCTTTCGATGGGCATTTGCGCCGCGTAATCGCCCGCCAAGGCCGCAATGACTTCGAGCAGCGTCGTTTTCCCGTTCGCCCCGCTGCCGTAGAGAATGCCCATTTTATGCTCGCTGGTTTCGCCGGTGAGCGTGTACCCGATCCAGCGTTGCAGCCCGCCAATCAGATCATCGTCCGGGTCCGGTTCCTGGTCGAGACTTTGGCCGGTGATGCTGCTGAGAAAATCCAGCCACGTCGGGCAGGGGGCATGGGGGATGTAGTCGATATGGGTCAGCTTGGTAAGGCGCAAGGCCGGATCATGCGGGCGCAAGGCCCCGGTCGCCAGATCGATCACGCCGTTCTTGCAGGCCAGTAGGTTCGGGTGCGCGTCAAAGCTCTCCAGAGGGGCATTCAGGCGGGGGGCTGCCATCTCAACCGCCCCCCGCACCTTATGCGCTTCAGACGCCCGGCCCGCGAACTTAACCCGTTGATCGGCAATCTTCGGGTCATCGAGGAAATGGCGTTCATCCAGAATCGCCGCAGCGGTCGCCTGCATGTCCAGCCGGATCAGTTGGTCATCGACGTCTTGCTTCCAGCGCCGCCCGTCCCAGGCAAACCAGCCGAGGCCAGGAACATAGAGGTATCTGCTACCATGACGCGCAATGAAGCGCCGCGCCACGCCGGTATCCGACAGCTCGAAAAGCGATAAGTGTTCGGCTAACGCAGCCGGGTCTTCCCACCGCCGCGCCGCGTCCATCGTGGCGCGCGCTTCGTCAAAACCGGGTGGAAGATCGCTGGATTTATTCGGGTTTTCGCCCGTAAGCCCTTGATTTGTCATAATGGGTTTTTCCGTCTTCGGGAAAAAACCTATGGTCTGTTATCGCTGGGTAAGGGCTTTTGATTCCGGCATTCGGAGGTTCGATCCCTCCCGTCCCAGCCAAGCTTTCCCTCGGGTTACAGCCATATTACCCCTCTCTTAAGCTGTGCAGTCGGAAGACCGGTCGGAAATTTTCGCCGCCGCTTCACGCTTCCGGATGGCCGATTCGGCCATTTCCACATCCCGCGATAGATAGTGCCGGTCGAGAATGGCTTGCACGTCTTTGAGCGAATGACCCGTCAATGTTGCAACCTCCGGCACGGTAGCGCCTGCCTTTGCTAGGCGTGTGACTGCTGTTCCCCGGAGATCGTGGAAGGTGACACCCGTGACCCCTGCATCCAGGCAGGCCTTTCGCCAGGAGGTCTGGAAGCCGGTGGAGGTCCAGGCCGTCTCGCACGGGGGTTTTAGGATCGGGGGGCTGTCATTGCGTCGAATCGGGTCCAGCAGCGCCTTCAGCGGAGCGGCGACGGGGATGATGACGGGCACGTTGGTCTTTTGTTGAGTGAGCCGGAGGTATTGGCCGTCATAGGCCTTCCAGGTGATCCGTAGGAGGTCACCCTGTCGCTGCCCGGTCCAAAGCGCTAAAACAAACGCAAGGCGAGGATGAGGCGGGGCCGATGCCATGAATCGGGCTTCGGTTTCGGCGCTCCAGGTCTTCTCGGCACGGGCACCGCGATGGAGTTTACCCAGCTTTTCCGTAGGGTTCGCTTCGATCAGGCCGCGATGGTATGCCCACGATAAGATGATCGCCAGCACTCCGGCCGCGTAATCCGCTTGCCGGGTCTTACCTCCTTCGGCCAACCCATCCCGCCATTTTAGAAAAATCGCGCGGCTGCGCCGGTCTTTGAGGGCGGTGAGGGGGAAGTCGCTGAAGCTGGTTTCGATCTTACGAATCTGGGTGATGTAATCCGCACGGGTCCTGGGAGCGAGCTTCTTGAAGTCGCCGCTATCCTGATAGGCGTTCATCACCGCGAGTAAAATGTTGGCGGGGGCGGGCCGTTTGGCATGATACGCATCGTCATAGGCCTGAACGAACTCGGGCGAGCCGGGTTTCCCCGGTAAGCGCGGGCCACCGCGATACGCCCAATAGTAGGTCACTTCTGTTCCATCGGCGAGGCGCTTGCGCTTCGAATTAATGCCTTTAAGCCGAACGCGCGTCATGGCGATCCTTCTCGCGTGTTGCCATCCATCGGTCGAGCGCTGTATCGGCGGACGGGGCGGTTGGTTCTTGCGGTGATACCGAGGATCTGCCGCCGGATCTGGAATTCCTACCTCCGAGGCGGCGGATCCGGTTGGCGTTCCACGATATCGCCGAACCTCGACCGGGCCGAAACGCGCCCGAGCGTCATCACGTCGAAGCAATACTCGATCTCGTGGATCGCTGGAACGGTCAGGGTGGTCTGCTGATCCACGGCTTCGCCGGAACATCGCGCTCGGCAGCGGCAGTACTTTTGGCCCTGGCACGGCTCATCCAGGGCGCGCGCAGGATAGTGTTGAGATGGTCCAAACGAAAGCCCCGCACATCATGCCGAACCGGCGCTTGATCGACGCCACAGCAGGCATCCCGTTGCCGATGGAACGGGTGTTTAGGAGTTTTATTCTGGTCCCGCTGCCATTGCGGTGCGTTTAGGGAAATTCGGCAAAAGCCACCCACGGATATCAAAAACGGGTTTGAGATGGCCTGATACGCACATGAGACCGAACCCCGGCCTCTGCACGTGGGGCGTGCAGAGGCTTGACTCTCTGTTCAGTTTGTTCTATATTTGTTCTATTCAATTTTCAGCGAGACCGCTATGTTCGATAAAACCCAAGCCTGCGTTGGGGATGTCGCCACATGCCCGATCCATGGGCTGACGCGCGTCACCGAAGGGGTGAAAGCTTTCACCATCGCCGGGCGCGCGATGAGCCATATCGGCCATCGCACCGTCTGCGGCGCGACCATCACGACCGGATCGGATTTCTATTTCCTGAATGGGGCCGGGGCGGCGCTTGAGGGCAGTGAAACCGATCACGGGGGATTGGTACTCCGTAACCGCTTCCATACCTTTGTCGGCACGGCTGAGCGGGATCAAACGGCGCGCGCTTTACGCACTGCGGCGGCGACCGGGAATGCGGTTGCGCTCGCCTGCGATACTGATGAAGAGCTTCCGGCAGACCATCAGCGCCCCCCAACCTCACCGGATCCCTTACCCCCGGAAACCCTCATTCCCATCGCACCGGACGCGGCGGCGCTCGCGGTGATCGATCCGGCGGTTCTACCCGAAGCCCTCTCGCGACTTGTCGATCATCCTGGATCTGCCCTGTGCTTGCTTGGGCCGGGGGTGAGTGCGCCGGTACTGGGAACGGCTCCTTGGTTAACCAAACTGCAACCGGGAACACCGCTCGCGGATTGGTTGGCGGGGCAGGCCGTGCCCTGGGGCGGGTATTGCCCGGTGTCGCAGGAGGCGGATATAGCGGCGCTACAAGCGCAACTGCTTCCCTGCACGCAAACCGACGACGCCGAGGGGAATCCCGCAATCTTACGCTGGTGGGATGGCCGGGCCCGTCCGAATTTGCCCCTTGCCGATGATGCCATCTTTGCGCCTTTGCGAACGCTTCTCGGCGGATTTCTGCCTGCGGGGGCGGAAGCTCGGCTGCGGCTCGTTCAAGGGAGCGTGTGACCATGACGAACATTCTCGAACGGGTTCAGGCCCTGGCCCCCGCAGCTTTGACAGAAAAGGCTCGGCGGCTCCTATCCTCGACCCCAGAAGAAGCGGGGGCTTGGCTCACCCAGGGGCAAACTGCCGGGCTGAAATCCGAAGCGGCTCTGGTCCATCACGCGCATTTGCAGCAGCGGTTGACCCAAATGCGCGTCGAGACCCTACGGGAACTCTCGGAGCCGCAGACGGCGCGGGATCCCAAACTGAAACAGCGTTTGACCCAACGTCTTGCGGATATCGAGACCGCCAAAACCGACGTTGCTCAAAAAATGGCCGACCCGCGTTTGTCCGAAGAACAAAAGCTGGAGGATGGGTACGGGCGCATAAACGCCGTGGCGGAGGATCATCAGAAAGCGCCGATAGCGCAGGTTGATAAGACGATTCGGACTTTATGCTCGTTCCGCGCGGTCAACGGTATTCTGCGGACCTGCGGCAAACAGCCGAACTGTGTGGGGACATTCTCAAGAGCGCCGATGAGTGAAAAACTCTCGAATGACATCAACGCAATGCTCGGCACGAACATCGATCACGTGAAAGTGAGCGAATGGGAGGGCGGGCAGAGTTTGACCGGCTATGTACCGTGGTTCAAAGGGGTGCGACATAATAATTCAGGAATCACAATCGCATCGGGCGTAGATCTCGGTAAAAACAACGAAAATTTTATGAGAAGTTTCAACAAGATTTACCCTGCTCCACCTGGTTTAATCGATAGACTGGTTCCGTATATGGAGAAGGTGCGGCAAGATGCCTGCACATATCTTTCCGATCACCCATTAGTCGTTTCGCAGCAGGAAGCTGACTGGCTCGATCAGTGGGCGGCATTTGGTCGGTTCTATCCCTCAGAACATTCTAACGATGTCCGTGGGAATACAGAGTTTGCGCGCTATAATGCAGGAAGAAATAAATTGAATATCGATAGGAGGAGTGATTTTGACAGTAAGTTCAGAGAGTACAAGCAAAAACTTGAAAAATGGGAGAAAGATGGAAAGATTGGCCCAAAACCCATAGAGCCCACCCAGCCAGTGCCATATGTAGATTTTCGGCAGCTTACAAGAAAAGATCAGACTATTTTTTACTCTAGACAGTACCAGAATGGGGTCCGAACTATTCTGGAAGATAGGTTGCTGTCATTCATTCAGCAGGATTGGGATAGATTTTGGAGTACATATCCGGATGATCCCCGGATTAGGAAAGAAAAAAGCTACCACGCCACGTCACGTTGAGAGGCAATATGGACGCTCTTCCCCCCACGCTTGACGCTCCTCCTGCCATCGTTCAGGGGACTGGGTTATCCCGCGATATGATCGGTTGGCACCGCTGTTGGCAGTTTCGCGATCATATTCCCTTTGGCTTTCTAAAAGCTAAGGTCACTTCAGATTTAGATCATGTAAAGGGAAAGGATTTTTTTCGTAACTTACTGGATGATGATATTAATATGCCCAGCTATGAGTATGGTTCTTTGATGTATATATCCGATAAAAAAGGAGGAAAGAACCAGGAGGAAGATGCTCGACGCAGAGTTTTTATCATAAATAAAAGTAGAAAATACTATTTTTTTTTAAATCAATATTTTATGACAAATCATTTTTTTGAGAGCTTTGTCGAAGACGGTGAGCTGAGAAACGCCTTGAAAAGAAATATCGTTTCAATAAAAAATGATAATAAAGGTGAAATTTTGAAAATTAATAATTTTCTGGCTCCCAATGATAAAATTGTATCGCTCCATAAGGAAATGCAAAGTGAATTACCCTATTTTCGTGACTATAATTTTCGCCCTATTTTCTATCCTGACACAGTTGAAAAGATGTGGAGAAAAGAAAATAACGATTGGCCCAAGGCTGGAGTAGATATTTTTGACTTTATTAAAAAATACGACGGTTTGATCATGGTAGAGCTCAGGGCAGACGGATATTGGATGCTTGGGAAAAAATTTCTATATGTCTATACCCAAGGAGACTGGGTAAGCACGGCGACAAAAGAGATATACAAAAAGATCAATTATGTTCTGGCTGGAAACGATGAGGTTTCGACAGCCAGTAACGATCCTGTTGCGAATACCATTACATCATATCTAAGTATTTTTTCGCATTATGGTCTTAAGATATTGGAAAAAGAAAGGTCTTGGGTGCAGCGCTGGCAGCCTATTCCGGTCAAACGGTGTACCGTGGCCTTCAAACCCCTGGTGGAGGATCCGGCGATGCCGGAGCACCTGAAACCCATCTTCCCCGCGACCAGCAGGTGAACCTCTCTACAGAGGCGCATCGGACAGCGCCAAGAGCAAGCCGTTCTGTTTTCCCGCCTCAGCCATGGAATGGGGGGAAGGGCCTATGGCGTTGGTAATATCGAACTTCTAGCCTCGCGCGATTGGCCCGCGATATGGGAATTTTATAAACCATCGATGATGAAGAATGATGGGTATAATGAAGAGTATAAATATTTCTACGAAAAGTAAAAATCGTTAGAATAAGCTCCATTCAAATACCCTCCTGAAGGAAGCGTGCCATGGATAGCCTGCCGCCGACAGTGGATCAACAACCCGCTCAATTTTATGAAACCCAACTTTCCGACGATCTCATCGGTTGGCATAAATGCTGGCGCTTCGTCGATCACGTCGCGCCCTGGCAAGAGCGTATCAAAGATAAGAAATATGAGCCATTCTATACAGTGAATTGGAATAATTATGAGATGAGTGAATATAATGAGCAAATAAATATCGATGCCAAGAATAACGCCAAGCGAGAACGTCAAAGTTTTGACGATTGGAATACCGGTATGGATATTTTGCCTCCGGTCGATTATGGCGGGATACTTTATCTTTCCGACGCCCCCACCTTGCCCGCCGAGGACGGAATGGGGCCTGCCTACCAGAGAGCGCGGCTTGCCCAGAAGCGTGCTTTTATGAGAGGGAGTGAGGCGGATTATAAAAAGAATAAAATCGTCTATTCGTATGGATTTGTTTTCAATGAATAAAATAAAATATATCATGAAAGAGGATTTGTTTAAAAATATATCTAATCCATTTATGGATAGATTTCGAGATGCTGTTAATTTCGATTTTAATGGCGTCGAGCAGATTTTCGATAATTTTGATAATATTATTTCATATCATAAGGAGGGGTTTGATTCTCATGAATATTTGAAGAAAATTATTCCGCTAAAGGAATACCCTAGACATTTACCAGAAAAGAAAATTAGATATGCGCCTCACGTCCGGAATTATTATATTGAAAATCAATATAAAAAGCGATTTCTGTCATTAATTATTATAAATAGGTCGTTTTTTTGACGTTGCGGATGGTGATTATTATTGGATGATATCGGATAAATATCTGTACATATATAGGGAGCATTCTGTGCAGGAACGTCAATATTTCTCCAAAGAGGAATATTATTATATCAGAAAGCTTGTTGGTGGCGAAAATGCGGAGACTTATTTTCAGAGTTATGGATATTATAAATTTCCAGAAGAAGATTGGGGGGGTGATCTGGATGCAGCGTTGGAAGCCCATTCCCGAAAAAGAGTGCCACGCTGCCTTTAAGCCGGTCGCAGATGATCCCGCCTTGCCGACCTATCTCAAACCGATCCTGCCATCCGCCCCAAAGCCGAAATAGAGCGTAGATCGGTTGGCCATTATCTAAGTAGATCGTCGAGGGGGGCGTCTTCCGGGTCCATCTCCGCGCGTTCGACCGCGTGAAGCACGACATCGGCGGTATCGGCGGTTCGGTGGCTGCGCTGGGCTGCTGCTTTCAGCCAATCATAATGTTCGGCGGACATCAGCACGAATTCCCGCCGTCCGTGGCGCGTAATCTCGACGGGCTCCCGTTGCGCCTGATGCTGATATTCACCAAACTTGCGTTGAAATTCGAGCGCTCCCACGGTGGACATGCGTCTCTTCTTCCTTCAGGTGTTAGTATTATACGCATAATACGATTTTCACTGAATACTAGGAGCCGTTGACAAACTGGATTCCCAAATTGCCTAAAGCGTGATTCAAGATAGCTTTCTGAGGAGGCTATCTTGGCTCGATTGTTGATGGAAGACGCTGAATGGGCGTTTTTTGAGCCGTTCAT
>NZ_JBILQX010000284.1:0-3097 GCF_044372965.1 Elstera sp.
TTCGCGTCCTCGAACCCAGCGCAGGCACGGGCAATCTAGCCCGGCTCGCCGTCGAGAAGGGCGCGACCGTCGATTGCGTCGAGTTTCAATCGGCGCTCGCCGATGGCCTGCGCGAGAGCGGCCTCTATCGATCGGTCATCACCGGCGACTTTCTCGAGCTCACGCCGCAGGCAAACTATGACGCCGTCATAATGAACCCGCCCTTCGATCACGAGCGCGACATCGACCACGTCCTCCACGCCCTCGCCTTCTTAAAGCCTGGTGGTCAGCTCGCGGCGATTATGTCGGCCGGCACCGAGTTTCGGGAAACGAAGAAGAGCGTCGCATTCCGCGCCATCGTCGAGAAACACGGCGGCGTCTTTCTAGATCTGCCGCCAGCCTCATTTGCCAGCGTCGGCACAAACGTTAATACCGTCATCCTTCATCTGCGCAAGCGGGATTAGCACGGATTGGTCGGCCTTGGGATCTGCCCTGCCGCCCAATGGAGACCAGGTGGAAGCATCGCAAAGGAAAGGAGGGCTTTGGCAGGGCGGTTCAACTGCTTCAGAGGAAGACACCATGACCGCTCTCCCAATCCCCGCCGGAATCGACCAATCCACCCCGGAATATGCCGAGAAGGTCGCGCAACTGAACGACCTGTTCCGCCAGACTGGTCGGGGCGGTAAATCATACGTCACTCCAGCTATTCTGGCGCTCGGACCCGCCGCAGTAATTTTGCTCCAGCGCGCGGTCGCAACCCACACCACGTTCACCGAGGACAATGATCCCTACGGATGGCGTGAGATCGGCGTCATCGAGCGGCCTGACCTGCCAAAGGTCTTTTGGAAAATCGATTATTACGATCCCGATTTTAATATCGGCTCCGAGGATCCTGCCGATCCAACCAAGACGGGGCGCCTCCTCACCATCTTGCTCGCCTCGGAGTATTGAGACATGGGGCGTTACAGCACCACGATTTTTAAGGAAGTTCTACCGGACGGCGCGACAATCACCGTCTTCCCCGACGAATGTCCACCTAACCCACGCAAAGAGTTTAGCCAGCTTGGTCAAATGTTCTGCTGGCATCGGCGCTATGACCTCGGGGACGAGCATCAATTCGCCAATCCCGATGCTTTCGAGGCCGACTTCGCTCGCGTCCCGCACGTGCGCTTGCCGCTGTTTCTCTACGATCACAGCGGCATCACGATGCGCACCACGCCCTTTTCCTGCCAATGGGATTCCGGCCAGGTCGGCTGGATCGTCGTAACGCACGACAGCCTCCGGGAAGAATTCCGCCGCAAGAGAATTTCGAAAAACCTCCTGGTGAAGGCCGCCGATATCCTTCGCGGAGAGGTCGCCGAGTACGATCAGTATCTGCAAGGGGACGTCTGGGTTCTTGAGCATCTTGATCCTGATGACCAGGTCATCGATGCGCTTGGCGGAATTTATGGCGAGGACTACGCCATCGAGGAAGCGAAGGACTGGTTGACGTCCGCCCTAGAGGCATAACCGTCGAGAAGGTTCCCATTTCGTTCCAACCTTGATAAGGTCGCACTCTGTTCAACAGAGGCGGCCTTTTCTCATGCCCATCACCCGAATTACCGTCAATCCCCCCGGCGGCATCGCCGAGATCGATCCCGTCAAACGCCCGATCAATGCTGAAATGCTCGTGCTCATGGACGCCTGGGGCGTCACGCGCCCCGCCTTGTTGGCGGCGATGCTCTCCGGCCCTCACGCACCCAAGGGCGAGCCCGCGCGCGACGCGATGAACGTGCTTATCATGGAGGCTTGCGACGGTGCAGTGCCATGTCCGGCGCTGGTTTACGCGAAGCTGCTTCAGCTCGATTCGAAGTTGCGCGGCACGATCAAGGCCATCGTCGAGAAATACGCGGACCAGCCGCGCATCGAATTCTCCCTCCCCCGCGATGACAGCGAAGCCCGCAAAACCGTTGGTGCCCTGTTCGAGCACGAGGCCTTCGAGAATCTGCCGCTGACCGCCGCTGGGACCAGGATTGCCCTGTTCACCGTCGGTCGGACGCTGCGGGAGCGCGGGGTCGACGTGCATTTTTGCTTCCCTGCCTGATCGGGCTCGGCTCTGCCCCTCGGATTAGGCTCCTAACCGAAAGCCCGGCCTACGGGCAACGTCGGGAGAGAGGTTTTTTCCCCTGGCCTAAAGGCCATTCCTCGCGAAACAAAAAACCTCTCTCCCGCCGTCCTCCGCTTTGCTCCGGTCCTGCGGGTGCCCGCGGCCGTTCCCCCGGTTAGGTCGCCGTCGAGGCAGACGCCGGACCCCAATCAGGAGAGCACCATCATGAACGCACATATCCTTTTCCAAGCAGGCCTGGTAGCCGGTCGCACCTGGCGCAACAATCCGACCAATCGCTCCTTCAGCACCCTGCCCTACTACGGCCAGCGCACCCTCGATGCGCAGCGTTTCAATCGCGCCTTCGCCTTCGCCCTTCAGGGCGATCCCGCCATCGATGCCGACACCGCCTACAGCACTCTCCTTCAGCAGCGTCCGGATCTCGCTGAACTCTACGAGGCGGCGCAATAGCGCCGCCCTCTGGATGGTTTATCAATCTTCATCACGCTAGCGAAACAGTGCTTCGCCCGACCCTTTACGGTGCTGGCTAGGCCCTTTGTGGTGATCGCGCCGGAGGCACGATCACGGCCGCCAGGGTGCGCGCCTCCGGCGCAAGAAGAAGGCAGGGGAATTAGTAGGTTTGGGAGCTAAGGGGACGATGACCGGTGCGCTCATTGGCACCGCGGCGCGCGGCCACCCCGGCGAGACCGCCGAGCCGGGCCGATACAAACGCCTGTGCGCCGGAGAGGATTAGTCTCTGCTGAGGGCCGCTCCGCGTCCCGCCTTTTGGGCGGCCCTGCGCCTTCAGCGCGGTCCCCCTCATACGGATGGGCTTTCTTGGATTTCAGTTCCTGATCCGCCGGTTCGTGATCCCTAGCGGACACCGGTCGCGCAAGCGCTCCCTTGGGTCGGCTTTGGGCATGCCTTCAGTAGAGGGCGACGGGCCGCTCGAATCGCAGGGCAAGCCCCGCTCCCTCGCAACCCTCACCCTCCCGAACGCATACCACGCCGCCCCATGCCCGCTTGGTCGTGATC
>NZ_JBILQX010000285.1:0-3090 GCF_044372965.1 Elstera sp.
AAAACTGCCCATCTGGACCAAATCGAGCGATTCCGCGACCCGCTTGGCAATATCGGCCTTGGAAACCCCATCCATCCGCAGCCCAAACCCGACATTTTGCTCCACGCTCATGTGCGGAAACAGCGCGTAGGACTGGAACATCATATTCACCGGGCGCGCGTAAGGCGGCACCGTGGACATATCCTGCCCGTCGATGAGAATGCGGCCCTCCGTTGGCGTTTCGAACCCCGCCAGCATGCGCAGCAGGGTGGTCTTGCCGCAACCGGAGCCGCCTAACAGCGCGAAGAGTTCGCCGGGGTAAATATCGACACTGACCCCATCGACCGCGACGAAATCGCCGAACGTCTTGCGGACCTCCTGAATCTGGATCATCGGCTTCGCCGCTGGGTCGCGCCAAGGCTGTACGCGCTGTCCTGAGACACCGCCTAGGGAGCGGGGGGGAGGATTGGCCGTCGCAGTGGGGGGGACATTCGGCATACCGGGTGGTGCCTCCAGCAAGGCGAGGGTCGCTAAGGGAAAAGGCGCGCTAGCTTCTTAACGAAACTAACGCGCCCTTGGGAGTCTTTCTTCAAGAAGCCGCTGGGCCTAACGACCCGTCTTCACCCGCGTCCAAGCGCGCGTGCGGGCGCGTTCGAACTCTTTATCGGCGGGGGTGATGGTGAAGAGGCGCGCGCGCACTTCCGCCGGCGGATAGATGCCGGGGTTGCTGCGTACCGCTTCCGACACGAGCGCGGTCGAGGCCTTATTGCCATTGGCGTAGCCGGTGAGGTCCGAACTCGCAGCAACCACACTCGGCTTCATCAGATGATCGAGAATGGCGTGGGCCAAATCCGGGTTCGGGGCGCTTTTGGGGATCGCCAGCGTATCGACCCAAAGCTGCGCGCCTTCCGACGGGATCGAGTAGTTCACCGTCACGCCGCGCTTAGCTTCTGCCGCGCGGGTGGAGGCCTGAATAATATCACCCGAATAGCCGAAGGCGACGCAGATATCGCCATTGGCAAGGCCGTTGATATATTCCGACGAGTGGAACTTGCGGATGAAGGGCCGCACTTTCAGCAGCGCATCGGTGGCCTTATCGAGATCGGCGACCGACTTGCTATCGGGCGGCAGACCTAAGTATTGCAGCACGGTCGGGAAAACATCCGTCGGCGCATCCAGCACCATCACACCGCAGGCCTTGAACTTCGACACGACTTCGGGATCGAGAATCATTTTCATCGAATAAACCGGCGCGTCGGCGGCGATGGTTTTCACCTTCGTCACATTGTAGCCGATGCCATTCGTGCCCCACATCCAGGGAATGGCGTGGGCATTGTTCGGATCAGCCGAGGCCATCGCCTTCAGAATTTCGGGGTCGAGGTTGCCGAGGTTCTTCAACTTGCTCTTATCAAGCGGCTGATACAGACCGGCGGCGACCTGACGGGCAAGGAACGGCTGTGCGGTCGGGCCAACTACATCATAGCCGGATTTGCCCGCCGTCAGTTTCGCTTCCAGCACTTCCTGACTATCGTAAACGTCGTAATTGACCTTAACGCCGGTTTCCTTGGTGAAGTCTTCCAGCACTTTCGGATCGATGTAATCCGACCAGTTATAGACGTTCACAACCTTCTTTTGCGCCAAAGCGGCCGGGGCGAATGCCGCGCCGACAAGGCCAAGACACAAAGCGGTGGTGCTAGCCCAAATTTTAACCGTGTGCATCCCTGTCATCTCCTTGAAATAACCGGCTCTTCGGCCTTTTGCAGTTGCGAGGTCCACCTTACGGCAGACGCCCCCGATGTCAACGCAGCCTTACACGTTCAGCAGCAAAAATTCCCGCTCCCAGGAGGAGATGACACGCTGATAGGCGTCATACTCGTGCTGCTTCACCGCCGTCAGCGCCTGCACAAAGCGTTCGCCCAAGACCTGCCGGAGCGGGCGGGACCGGTTGAGCTTCTGCATAGCGTCGAACAAATGGCGGGGGAGGGTATGGGCCATATCATAGGCGCTCCCTACCACCGGATCGCTTGGCTCCAACTCCTCGATCATACCGAGGTAGCCGGCTGCGAGCGAGGCGGCAATCGCGAGATAGGGGTTGGTATCGGCCCCCGCCACGCGGTTTTCCACCCGCCGCGCGTCCTGGCTGGAGACGGGAACGCGAAGGCCCGTGGTGCGGTTGTCGTGGCCCCACTGCACATTGATCGGCGCGTCAGAGAAGCGCTGCAAACGGCGGTAGGAATTGACGTTGGGGGCCATCAGCGGCAGCAGCGCAGGCAGATATTTCTGCAAGCCCGCGATATGCGACAGGAACAGCGGCGAGTTTTCGCCATTCTCCAGCGCAAACAGGTTCTGGCCGGTCGTGCTATCCAGCAGGCTTTGGTGAATATGCATCGAGCTGCCGGGCTCGTTGTGCATCGGCTTCGCCATGAAGGTGGCATAAAGATTATGCCGCAAGCCGGTTTGCCGCACCGTGCGCTTGAACAGAAACACCTGATCGGCCAGCGATAGGGCGGGGCCGTGGTTGAAGTTGATCTCCATTTGCGCCGCGCCCGCTTCGTGGGTCAGCGTGTCGATGTCGATTTCCTGCTTTTCGCAGTAGTCGTAAATATCTTCGAACAGCGGATCGAACTCGTTCACCGCGTCGATGCCATAGGCTTGGCGCGCCGTTTCCGGCCGCCCTGAGCGCCCGATGGGCGGCTCCAGCGGGTAATCGGGGTCGGTATTGGGCTTCACCAGGTAGAATTCCAACTCCGGCGCGACCACGGGAGTCCAGCCCTTCGCCTCGTAGAGCCGCAGCACGCGCCGCAGCACTTCGCGCGGGGAAATATCGACGACGCGGCCATCGGCATAAACGCAGTCGGTGATCACCTGGGCCGTTGGTTCCGAGTACCAGGGCACCAGCCGGATCGTATCCGGGTCTGGACGTAAGAATACGTCCGAATTGGCGGGGTTGGTTACGGTTTCGTCGGGCGGATAATCGCCGCTGATCGTTTGCACGAAAATCGCTTCGGGAATTCGAAGCCCGCGATCCCCAAAACTGGTCAGGAATTTTTGCGCCGGGAGGATCTTACCCCGGGGGATACCCGACATATCGGGCACCAGGCATTCGACTTC
>NZ_JBILQX010000286.1:0-3070 GCF_044372965.1 Elstera sp.
CTCGTCGCGGTGGAGCACCATCTGCTGCAAATCTTTGGCGACGTGCGGATCGATGGGGCGCGGCGGCGGCGGACCGTCGAGATCGCCTAGCGGGGGGACGCGGATGGTTTGGCCGGGCTCCAGCCGTTCCGAGCCTTCGACGCGCTTGCCGTCGAGGCGGATTTGCCCGGTGCGCATCAGCTTCGACAGCCGCCCAAACGGTAGCTCCGGGTAGTGACGCTTGAACCAGCGGTCGATCCGAATATCCGCCTCATCCTGGCTGACGGTGCGTTGTTCGACCGACATGACTGTTCTCCTTAACCCCAGAGCCTGATAACGGCGGCCCCTGCCCTCACCCCGGCATACCCCAAGGCAACCGATCCCGCCAGATACATCAACGCAGCCCCACTATCCCCCCGGTCGATCAGGCCCGACGCATCGAGCCCAAAGGCCGAGAAAGTCGTGAAACCGCCCAAGAGTCCGGTGGTGAAAAAAATCCGCGTCTCGGCGGAAACCGGCAGCGGCCCGGTGAACAGCGCCGTCAGCAGCCCCATCAGAAAACAACCGAGCAAATTCACCGAGAGCGTGCCCCAGGGAAACCCCGTGCCGAGCCAGCGCCCGACCCCGAGCACCATCAGATAGCGCGCGACCGACCCGAAAGCCCCGCCGAGGGCGACCAGTGCCACCATTTTCATTCCGTGCCCTCCTGGCGTTTCGCCCGCAGCTTGTCCCAATACTCCAACCGCTTGCGAATCTCGCGCTCGAAGCCGCGTTCGGGCGGATCGTAGAAGCGGGTGCGCGGCAGGTTCTCGGGGAAGTAATTCTGCCCAGAAAAACCATCCGCCGTATCGTGATCGTAGGCATAGCCCGCGCCGTAGCCGATATCCTTCATCAGCCGCGTCGGCGCGTTGAGAATATGTTTCGGCGGCATCATCGAGCCGGTGTCGCGCGCGGCCTTGGCGGCATTCTTGAAGGCGCGGTAGGTGGCGTTCGATTTGGGGGCGGTCGCCAGATAGACCACGGCTTGCGCGAGCGCCAATTCCCCTTCCGGCGAGCCGAGCTTATCGTAAGCATCCCAGGCGGCGATGGCCTGCGGCAGCGCCTGCGGATCAGCCAGCCCAATATCTTCCGCCGCAAAGCGCGTGAGCCGCCGGGCGATGAAATGCGGGTCCTCCCCGCCGAGCAGCATGCGCTGAAACCAATAGAGCGCCGCATCCACATCCGAGCCGCGCAAGCTCTTATGCAGGGCCGAGATGAGGTTATAATGCTCCTCCCGGTCCTTATCGTAGAGCGGCGCGCGCTTTTGGACCGAGGCGAGCAGCCCCGCCGAATCGAGCGGCGGCAGGTCTTTTAGCGCGAACAAGGCTTCGGCGAGATTGAGCAGATAGCGCCCATCGCCATCGGCCAAAGTCAGCAGCAATTCGCGCGCCTCCGCCGTCAGCGGCAGCGGCTGGCCGGTGAGCGCTTCCGCGCGGTCCAACAACAGCGCCATGCCTTTTTCCTCAAGGCGCTTCAGCACGAACACCTGCGCCCGCGACAGCACGGCGGCATTCAGCGAGAAGGAGGGATTCTCGGTCGTCGCGCCGACCAGAATAACGGTGCCATCCTCCACCACCGGCAAAAACCCGTCCTGCTGGGAGCGGTTGAAACGGTGGATTTCGTCGATGAACAGCAGCGTCCCCTTTCCCTGCGCCCGCCGTTTCGCCGCCGCCTCGAAGAGTTTGCGCAACTCGGCAATGCCGGACATGACGGCTGACAGCGGCTCGAAGGTGAGCCCCGCTTCGGCGGCCAACAACCGCGCCAAGGTGGTCTTACCGCAGCCGGGCGGCCCCCAGAGGATCATCGAGCCCAGGCGTTTCGCCGCCAGCATCCGCCCGATAGGCCCCGACGGCCCCAACAAATGATCCTGCCCCACCACGTCCGCAAGCTTCGCCGGGCGCAAGCGGTCGGCAAGCGGTTGGGTGTCGGCTAAGACGGGGGGGAAGAGATCGGTCATTGGGTTGGCCTTGCCTCAGATGGCTGAGCGAGCGGCAGACCATCCAAGAGGGAACGAAACGCGGATAGAGGCAGCGCAAAGGTTCCATCCCAAGTCTGCCCGATGGCTTGCCGTGGACCAAGGATAATCCCGAGAAGCACGCCATCCGCGCCGACGAGCGCCCCCCCACTTCCCGGCACCTCGGTCGTCGTATCAATCTTGGTTACAATGCGACCCGGCCCCGTCGCCGGATGAAGATTTGCATTTTCGATAGCCCCTACGGCTGTCTTCGGGGCAATAAAATCGAGCATACTCACCGAAAGAACACGGTCGCCATTTTTGGGTTGTCGGTGCAGGGCGAGCGGGATTGGCGTCAAGATTTGCCCACCAGTCTCCACTTGCAGCAAAACCAAATCGGTTATTGGATCGGCACGGATTGCTCGCGCAGGAAAACCAAAGCCCTCGTGGGTAACAACCCTGATCGCCTCCATCCCCTCCAAAGAGCGACGGAAGGTCAGAACATGCCCCGCAGACGAAACGATAACCCCCGAACTTAACCTGAGATGATGCGAGACCATACGCCGCGCAGGCTTATCGCCGGACGGTAAGGTCTCTGCGGTTGGTGCCCACACTGTCGTTTCGGCCTTTATTGTTACGATAGACGGTATGGTTTGCCGGATCAAAGCCACGTCAGTGAGCCCCCTCGATGGGCGCACCGATGGGTCGGTATCGGGCACGGCACAGGCTGCCAACCCCAACATCATAAGCATGCCGATCCGCTTGAACATCGATCCGCCCTCTCGTCCTACTTCTTCCCAAACGTATCCGTTAGCACCTCGTCGCCACGCTTGATGGTGATGCGCCAGGTTTGGCCGCGCCCCATCGCCGTGACAGCATCGCCGACGCTGGCAATCGCGGTGCCGTTCACCTGTTGCAGCAGGTCGCCGGGCTGGAAGCCAATCCGCGCCGCCGGGCTGCCCCTTGCGATGCTCATGACGATCACCCCGCGCGACGGGCCGGGGATGCCCATTTCCTCCACCAGGGCAGGCGAGAGATTGGCGATAGTGGCCCCGGCGAGCGGCTGTTGCCCCTTGAGCAAGGTCGCCTCGCGCTTCG
>NZ_JBILQX010000090.1:0-13544 GCF_044372965.1 Elstera sp.
CCTTCTCCACCCATTTGCAGGATTTGGCCGGGCAGGTTTTCGCCCTGTTCATTCTGACCGTTGCGGCCGCAGAAGCCGCCATCGGTTTGGCCATCCTCGTCGTCTACTTCCGTAATCGCGGCACGATTGCGGTCGAAGACATCAACATGATGAAGGGCTGATCCCGCGATGTATGCCGCCATCGTCTTTTTGCCGCTGATTGCGGCAATCCTGGCCGGGTTCGGCGGTCGCGTCCTTGGGGATCGCGGCGCTCAATTCGTCACCACAGTTGCCGTTTTCATCGCGGCCATCCTTTCTTGGGTTACGTTCATCGGGATCGCTTCCGGCGGCCCGGCGCATACCGTCGAACTGCTGCGCTGGATCGACGTGGGCTCGCTTGAGCTATCGTGGGCGCTGCGCATCGATAGCTTGTCGGCGACCATGCTGATCGTCGTCACCACAGTTTCGGCCTGCGTCCATCTCTATTCCATCGGCTACATGGAAGAAGATCCGTCAAAGCCGCGCTTCATGGCGTATCTCAGCCTGTTCACCTTTTGCATGCTGATGCTGGTGACGGCCGATAACCTCGTGCAGATGTTCTTCGGCTGGGAAGGCGTCGGCCTTGCTTCCTACTTGCTCATCGGGTTCTGGTATCAGAAGCCGTCGGCGAATGCGGCAGCGATCAAGGCGTTCGTCGTCAACCGCGTTGGCGACTTCGGCTTTGCGTTGGGCATCTTCGGGATTTTCATGCTGTTCGACAGCGTTAATTTCGATGCCATTTTCCAGGGCTCGCTGGCGCAGAAGGATGCTACCTTCGTCTTCCTTGGCATGGAAGTCCATGCGATGACGACTATCTGCCTGCTGCTCTTCGTCGGCGCGATGGGGAAATCGGCGCAGCTTGGCCTACACACGTGGCTGCCGGACGCGATGGAAGGCCCGACCCCCGTGTCGGCGCTGATCCATGCCGCGACGATGGTCACGGCGGGCGTGTTCATGGTCTGCCGCATGTCGCCGCTGTTCGAACTCGCGCCGACGGCCCTGACGGTGGTGACGATCGTTGGGGCCAGCACGGCCTTCTTCGCCGCCACGGTCGGCCTGACCCAAACCGATATTAAGCGCGTGATCGCTTATTCGACCTGCTCGCAACTCGGTTATATGTTCTTTGCGGCGGGCGTGTCGGCCTATGGCGCGGCGATGTTCCACCTGATGACGCACGCTTTTTTCAAAGCGCTGCTGTTCTTAGGCGCGGGCTCGGTGATCCATGCCATGCACCATGAACAAGACATGCGCAAAATGGGTGGGCTGGCGAAGCACATCAAAATCACCTATGCGCTGATGTGGATTGGGACGCTGGCGCTCTGCGGGATTCCACCCTTCGCCGGTTTCTTCTCGAAGGATATCGTGCTGGAATCGGCCTACGCCATCGGCACGCAGGCGGGATACTACGCCTTCATCCTGGGCGCGATTGCCGCCTTCATGACGGCGTTCTACTCGGGCCGCCTGACGTTCCTGACGTTCCACGGTAAGCCACGCTGGGGGGCTGATGCCGATCACGGGCATGGTCACGATGATCACGCTCACGCGCATGACGATCATCACGGCCATGGGCATGACCATACGCCGCACGAGTCGCCGCTGGTGATGCTGGTGCCGTTGTTCGTGCTGGCGCTTGGGGCAATCGTGTCGGGTTACCTCGGCTACAATATGTTCGTCGGCGAAGGCCGGGAGCATTTCTGGGGCGCGGCCCTCTCGAACGCCTCGGGTCACGATACGTTGGAACATGCGCATCACGTGCCGCTTTGGGTGAAGCTGCTGCCGCTGGTGATGGGCGTTTCCGGGCTCGGGCTGTCGTGGGTCTTCTACGTGAAGTCGCCGCATCTGCCGAACCAAGTCGCGACCAGCTTCCGGGGGCTGTATCTCTTCTCCTTGAACAAATGGTTCTTTGACGAACTCTACGACCTGATCTTCGTGCGTCCCTCGCTGTGGCTTGGCCGCCTGCTGTGGAAGCGCGGGGATGGCACGATCATCGACGGCTTCGGCCCGAACGGGATTGCCTGGGTCACGGTTACGCTGTCGCGGCGGGTCTCGGTTCTGCAATCCGGGTTCGTCTATCACTATGCTTTTGCCATGCTGATCGGCCTTGTGGCCCTCGTAAGCTGGTATCTCTTTTCGCGGAACGGGTGATCCATGACCGGGCTACCGCTACTTTCGCTCGTTACCTTCCTGCCACTGGCAGGGGTGGTGCTGGTGTTCCTGCTCCGGGGCGAGGAGGCACGTGTTGCCGCGCAATCGCGTTGGATTGCACTGCTAACCTCGCTCTTCGTCTTCCTGCTGTCCCTCTTGCTGTGGGTGAATTTCGACAGCAGCAACCCCGGCTTCCAGTTTGAAGAAAAACTGAACTGGCTTCCGGGAACCGGGGTGAGCTATCACGCCGGGATCGATGGGATTTCGCTGTTCTTCGTGCTGCTTTCGACGTTTCTGACGCCGATTTGCATTCTCTCAAGCTGGGAAGCCGTGGAGAAGCGCGTGAAGGAATATATGATCGCCTTCTTGGTCCTGGAGACCCTGATGGTGGGCATGTTCGCCGCGCTCGACCTCATCACCTTCTATATTTTCTTCGAAGGCGTGCTGATCCCGATGTTCATCATCATCGGGGTGTGGGGTGGTCAGCGCCGGGTTTATGCGGCGTTCAAGCTGTTCCTCTACACGCTGGCGGGTTCGGTTCTGATGCTGGTCGCTATTCTGGCGATGTATTGGGATGCGGGCACGAGCGATATCGTTTCGCTGCTGAAACACTCCTTCCCGGCGGGAATGCAAACCTGGCTGTGGCTGGCCTTCTTCGCCTCCTTCGCGGTGAAGGTGCCGATGTGGCCGGTCCATACCTGGTTGCCCGACGCCCACGTGGAAGCGCCGACGGCGGGCTCCGTAATCCTCGCGGGCGTGCTGTTGAAGATGGGGGGCTATGGCTTCCTGCGCTTCTCCATCCCGATGTTCCCGCAGGCCACCGAGTTTTTCGAGCCGCTGATCTTCGTGCTCTCGGCGGTTGCGGTGATCTATACCTCGCTGGTCGCCTTGGCCCAGGAAGATATGAAGAAGCTGATCGCCTATAGCTCGGTCGCCCATATGGGCTTCGTGACGATGGGGCTGTTCGCGCTCAATCAACAGGGCATTCAGGGTGCAGTGTTCCAGATGCTGAGCCACGGTATTGTCTCGGGCGCGCTCTTTTTGTGCGTTGGCGTGGTCTACGACCGGCTGCATACGCGCGAAATTTCGCGCTACGGCGGTTTGGCCGAGAATATGCCGCGCTATGCCCTGATCTTCCTGTTCTTCACTTTTGCGACCATCGGTCTGCCGGGCACGAGCGGGTTTGTCGGCGAGTTCACCATTCTGGTCGGGGCCTATCTCGCCAATACTTGGGTGGCCTTCTTCGCCAGCACGGGCCTGATTTTGGGCGCGGCCTATTCGCTGTGGCTCTACCGCCGGGTGATCTTCGGGAAGCTTGAAAAGGCCGATCTGAAGTTGCTGCCGGATCTGTCGTTGCGGGAAATCGTGATTTTTGCCCCGCTGGTCATTTTGACCCTGTGGATGGGCATCTATCCGGCCTCCTTCATGGACCCGATGACGGGTTCGATTGAAGCGCTGGTGAAAAACTATAACGCCGCACTCGCTGCCGCCGAGCCGATCTCGTTGACCGGCACGCTGCTGGCACTCGTGCAGTAAGGGGGTAAGGGTGGATCCGATGACCAACGTTTTTGCCAAAGTTGATTTGGCAACTGTTGTCCCCGAACTGTTCCTGGCGCTCGCCGCGATGGTCCTACTGCTGTCGGGCGCTTTTATGGGCGAGAAGCGCTCGGTGCGGGCGGTAACGATTGGGGCAATTTTTGCCTTCGCTATCGCGGCGGTTCTCGTGGTGCTGATGCCCTATGGGGATAGCGGGCGGGTGGCTTTTAACAGCCTAGTCCACGTCAGCGCGTTCACGGCCTTTCTCAAGGTCTTGATTTTGCTGGGTTCGGCCCTGACCCTGGTGCTCTCCACCGACTTCTTTGAAAAGGAGAAGATCGCGCGGTTCGAGTATCCGGTGCTGGTGGTGCTGGCGACCGTGGGCATGCTGATTATGGTCAGCGCCTACGATTTGATGACGCTCTATATGGGCCTCGAAATGCAGTCGTTGGCGCTCTATGTGATCGCCTCGTTCCATCGCGACAGCAGCAAATCCACCGAAGCGGGCTTGAAGTATTTCGTGCTTGGCGCGCTGTCGTCGGGGATGTTGCTGTACGGGATTTCGCTGGTCTACGGCTTTGCGGGCAGCACGAATTTTGCCATGCTGGCCCCGCTGCTAACCGATAACCCCGAAGCCGGGGTGGTGATCGGCATGGTCTTCATTATCGTCGGTTTAGCCTTCAAGGTTTCCGCCGTGCCGTTCCACATGTGGACGCCGGACGTGTACGAAGGCGCGCCGACGCCGGTGTCGAGCTTCTTTGCCGCCGCGCCGAAGGTGGCCGCGATGGGGCTGCTGGTGCAGGTTCTGACCGGCCCGTTCGGCGGGATGGTTGGCCAGTGGCAGCAGATCATCGTCTTCGTCTCCATCGCCTCGATGGTGTTTGGCTCGGTCGCCGCGATCAATCAGCGTAATATCAAGCGCCTGATGGCCTATAGCTCCATCGGTCACATGGGCTTCACCCTCGTCGGTCTCGCCGCCGCCAATACCGAAGGTTTGACCGGGGTGCTGGTCTATCTCGCGGTCTATGTGGTGATGGGCCTCGGCACCTTTGCCTGCATCATCGCGATGCGGGTGAACGGCAAGGCGGTTGAGCAGATCGACGATTTAGCCGGTCTGTCGCGCACGCAGCCGCTGGTCGCGCTCGCGCTTGGGATGTTCATGTTCTCGATGGCGGGGATTCCGCCGCTCGCGGGCTTCTTTTCGAAGTTCTACGTATTTCGCGCGGCGGTGCAGGCCGATCTGTTCGCACTCGCCATTATCGGCGTGCTCGCCAGCGTGGTCGGGGCCTTCTATTACCTGCGCGTGATTAAGGTCATGTACTTCGATCAACCGTCGATCCATTTCGACCGCATGTCGCCGGGCGTTGCCTTCGTCGCGGCGGGTACATGCCTCATCACCATGATGTTTTGGGTCTATCCCGCACTACTTATCAATGTGGCCGCCCGCGTTTCGGCGCTGGTGATCGGGGGTTAATCTGTCGGGTTTAACCTTGCCGCCCGGTTGGCGGTTGCAAGACTTCGAGAGCGTCGCCAGTACCATGGAACTGGCGACGCAAGCGCTTCTAGACGGGGCAGGCGAGGGGTTCATCATCCGCGCGCGCGAACAGGTTTCCGGGCGCGGACGGCAGGGGCGCGTGTGGCGCAGCCCGGTTGGGAATCTCTATATGTCGATTCTGATCGACCCAGCCCCGACTCTCGCCGAAACCGCGCAACTCTCTTTTGTGGCCGGGCTCGCCGTGTGGCGGGCAGTGTCCGATCTCGCGCCGGGGGCGGGCCTTACGCTGAAATGGCCGAACGATCTTTTGCTGGATGGCGCAAAGCTCGCCGGGCTGCTGCTGGAGGTCCCCTATGCGGGCCGTCCGGCGGTCCTGGGGCTCGGCATCAATCTGCGGACTGCGCCGACCGATACACCCTATGCCGCCACCAGCCTGCCGCTGCGTGCGACCGGACCGGTGGACCGGGACGAGGCGACCGAAGCCGTCGCGCTTCGCCTCGCCGAAACCTTGGACCAGTGGCGGCGCGAAGGCTTCGCCGCGATCCGGGCCGATTGGCAGGCCGCCGCGCACCCGGTTGGCACGCCGCTGACCGCGCGGATTAATCCCGAGTCGCCCCTAACCGGCACCTTCGACGGTCTTGGCCCCGATGGGCACCTGCGCCTGAAAACCCCCGAGGGCATCCAGCAGATTCCTGCCGGTGATGTTATTCTCGCCTAGCCGCTTTTTCAGGACATCGCCATGCTTCTTGCCATTGATGCCGGTAACACGAATACCGAGTTTGCGCTGATCGACGGTACGGAACTGCGCAATTCCTGGCGTATTTCCACCGATCCGCGCCGCACCGCCGATGAATATGCCGTGTGGTTGACCCAACTTATGGCGCTTGATGGCGTCACGCGCGACGCAGTGACGGCGAGCATCATTGCCACCGTCGTGCCGGAGGCTTTGTTTAATCTCACTAGCCTGTGCCGCAAATATTTCAACGGCCCGCCGATGGTGGTGGGCGATCCTTCGGTGAAGATGACCATTCGCGCCGTCATCGACCGGCCCGAGGAGGTGGGGGCGGACCGGCTCGTTACCGCCCTTGCCGCGCGTGATTTATACGGTTGCCCCCTGATCGTTGTCGATTTCGGCACGGCAACGACCTTCGACGTGATCGATGCGGACGGAAACTTCGCCGGCGGCGTCATCGCGCCAGGCATTAATCTGTCCTTGCAGGCCCTTTATATGGCGGCGGCGAAGCTGCCGCGCGTCGCAATTCGCCCGACGCCGACCGTAATTGCCCGCAGTACCGTGCCCGCGATGCAGTCGGGCGTGTTCTGGGGCTATATCGGCATGATCGAGGGGCTCGTTAAGCGCATGCGTGCCGAGCTTGGCCAGAATGTTCCAGTTGTTGCAACTGGCGGGTTAGCCCCTATGTTTGCGGGCGCGACGGACCATATAACCCATATCGACCGTGATCTTATCATGCGCGGCCTTGTCACTCTCTATCAGCATAATCGTTTGGAATCATGATCGACGGCACCCCCCTGCACACCGCTATCGCTGCCCGCGGCGAACTTCTTTTCCTTCCCCTCGGGGGCGCGGGGGAAATCGGGATGAACCTCAACCTCTTTGGCTATAACGGCCAATGGGTGATGGTCGATCTCGGCGTTACCTTCGGCGACGATAGTCAGCCCTCGATCGACGTGATTATGCCCGATCCGGTGTTTATCGCCGAACGGCGCGAATCGCTGATTGGGATCGTGCTGACCCACGCCCATGAGGATCATTTAGGCGCGGTGCCCTACCTGTGGCGCCGCCTGGGCGGCCCGCCGATCTACTGCACCCCCTTTACCGCGAGCGTGCTGCGTAAGAAGCTGCCCGAGCATGGCTTATCGCGCGAGGTGGTCATTCACGAGGTGCCTTTGTCGGGCGAATTCACCCTGGGGCCGTTCCGCTTCCAGATGATCACCCTCACGCATTCGATTCCCGAGCCGAACGCGCTCGCCATCCATACGCCGGTCGGCACCGTGCTTCATACGGGCGACTGGAAGTTCGATCCCGAACCGCTGATTGGTGATGTGACCGATTTCGACGCGCTGCAAAAGCTGGGCGATAAGGGCATTCTGGCGCTGATTGGCGATTCGACCAATGTGTTCAAATCGGGCGAAGCCGGGTCGGAAGCCGCCGTGCGCGAAAGCCTAACGGAGTTGATCGGTCAGTTTAACAACCGGGTTGCAGTGGCTTGTTTTGCCTCGAATGTTGCGCGTTTGGAAAGCATCGTCGTCGCCGCCGCCGCCAACGGTCGCCGTGTGGCGCTGGTCGGGCGTTCGCTGCATAAGATGGTCGAAAGTGCGCGCGAGAATGGCTACCTTAAGTCCATGCCCGCGCTGATTTCGGAAGACGAGGTCGGCTATCTGCCCGCTGAAGAAGTGCTGCTGCTGTGCACGGGCAGCCAGGGCGAACAGCGCGCGGCGCTGGCGCGAATTGCCTCGAACGATCATCCGCACGTGACCTTAGAAGAGGGCGATGCGGTGATTTTCTCCTCGCGTATCATTCCGGGGAACGAAAAATCCATCGGGCGCTTGCACGATAAGCTGATCCGCCAGGGCATCGAAGTGGTGACGGAGCAGGATCACTTCATCCACGTCTCCGGCCACCCGGCGCGCGACGAGTTGGCGCGCATGTACGCCATCACCCGCCCGAAAATCGCGGTGCCGGTCCATGGCGAAGTTCGCCATCTGCACGAACACGCCGAACTGGCGCGGGAATGCCAAGTGCCGATTGCGATGGTGGTGGAGAATGGTGATGTACTGCGCCTTGCACCCGGCGAGCCGATGATTCTCGATAAAGTACCCACGGGTCGCTTGGCGGTCGATGGCAATCGGCTCATTCCTCTGGGCGGCTCGGAACTCAAGCAGCGCCTGCGCCTCACCTATAATGGTTTGGCTGTCGCGACGCTGGTGCTCGACAAAAAAGGCAAGCTCCAGGCCGATCCGGTGCTCACCCTGCACGGCCTGGTCGATGCCGAGCAGGACGAAGGGCAAATCCTAATCGATAAGGCGCTCGATGCCATCGAAGACGTCGTCGACGCTTTCACGTCCGGCGGGCGCGGTGGGGACGATACGCTGCTGCGCGATGCCGTGCGGGCGGCGGTGCGACGCACTGTCCATAGCGCCATCGGCCTGAAGCCGGTTACAGAGGTGCATCTCATCCGCTTATAGGATGGAAACGCCAGGGGAGAGGGTGCAGGGATGATCGGACGGTTGAACCATGTGGCGATTGTGGTGCCGGATTTGGCGGCGGCGAGCGCCCTGTATCGTAATGCCCTGGGGGCTACGGTCTCCGATCCGGTCGATGTGCCCGCCCACGGCGTGACGACCGTTTTCGTGCTGCTCCCGAATACCAAAATCGAACTGCTGCATCCCTTAGGCGAAAACTCGCCAATTGCGGGGTTCCTTGCTAAGAACCCCTCGGGCGGCATGCATCACGTTTGCTATGAAGTGACCGATATTCGCGCGGCGCGCGATCATCTCTTGGCCGAAGGTGCGCGGGTGTTGGGCGATGGCGAGCCCAAGATTGGCGCCCACGGCCTGCCGGTGCTTTTCCTCCATCCCAAGGATTTCTGCGGAACGCTTGTCGAGTTGGAAGAGGTTGCGGCGGCATGAATTGGGTTTCCGGCATCGTCGTTTTCACGATCACCTGGTGGGTTGTTCTGTTCGCCGTGCTGCCGTGGCGCGTTACCACGAAGGACGCAAAAGGGCGGGGCGAGATGGCGGGTGCGCCGGATAATCCGCATCTGCTTTACAAGGCACTCTGGACGACGATTATCTCCACGGTGATTTTTGTGGCAATCTATGCGTTGATCGCCTCCGACCTGATTTCATTTCAGGATATGGCTGATCGTATGGGCCGCTATTAGAGCAAATCCCGAGCGGGTGGGACACCCGCGACGACGTATTTGCGTTAAAAAACAAAAAACTAGAGCGTTTGCAGTGAGCCAATGCGAACGGAAAGCGCTCTAGGGGCTGGACGCTGCCGCCCGCTTCGGTCATGCTTCTGTAACAGTCTCTCGACCCACCCTTTCCAACCTTTGGAAAGCGCTGAAAAGGGGGTGTTGCCGCGCCAATGACCGGGCTGATTAACCTTGCGGATTTCCGGCCGAACCGTCACCGCGTGACGTTCAACAGGGCCGAATTGCAGGAAATCCTGAATATTTACAGTCGTCGTGTCGCCAAAGGAGAGTGGCGGGACTATGCCATCGATATGAGCGGCGGGGCGGCGATGTTCTCCATCTTCCGCTCGTCCTATGAATTGCCGCTGTATAATATCGTTAAACGCGCAACCACGCGGCAGACTGACTTTGTGCTGATGAGCCGAGGCCAAAAATTACGGCAAGAGCGGAACCTCGGCGACCTTCTCGCCTATCTCGATGCGCGCAGCTTGAGTTTAGTGCGCTAAGCCTGTGTTTAGCGGCGCACACCCGACATTTGCGCAATCACGCCGCGCAGATAATCAACCTCTTGCTGAAGCCGTTTGATCTGGGCGGAAGCAACTTGAATTTCGTAAGATTGCGCTTCAAGATCTTTAGATAGGCGCTTTACGATACTGGGATCGACCACATCGGCGGCTTGTTCCGCAGGGTCGGGGGCCGTGCTCTCGGCATCTGGTTCGGCGTCGGCCGCAGCAGGCGCGTCGGCGGCGGCCTTCAGTTTGGCGGCCTGCTCTTGAACTTTCTGAGCGCTGGACAGAAGTTGGACATGGGTAGATTTCAGGCGCGCCTTGCGCGTCTCCAAATCCTTTTCGCTGGTCCGCAGCAACTGCTCCCGCTGGGCAAGATCGCGCTGCAAGCTGGTACGATACTCAACCTGCTGTTCAATTGCCGAAGAGGCCGCGCGTTCCCGCGCGCCAGTGTCATTCGCCCCCGGCGCGGCCCCGCCAATCGTGGGGAGCGCCTGCTGGGCGAGCGCGACAGATGACAGGCCGATAACCGTGAACACGGCAGCGAAGGGAAGAATGCGACGGTTCATTCAGGCGTTTCCTTAACGATCTGCCGATGCTGAGATCATGCAACCAGCGCAAAACTGAGATCGAGCCTGCGCCCGCCATTACGATGACGGATACGGTCGGCCATGGCCGATGTTACCAGCAAACCCCGCCCACTGGGCAGCCCAAAAGGATCATCGATATCGGCGGTGGTCGGCGTTCCACGCGCAGTTTTCTCGAAACCATGGCCTTCGTCGAGCACTTCGAGCGTTAGCCACCCCGCCGACAGGCGGGCAAAAATACAGACGGCCCGATTAGCAAACCCATCATCGTGCAGGCGCGTATCGAGATGGTCCGCATAGTCGGCATAGGCATCGGCGCTTGAGCGGAGGAACTTATTGGCTTCAAGATTGCCGTGCAGAAGGGCATTGGCCAAAGCTTCGGCAAGCGCAACCTCGATTCGCCAGATCAGCCCCTCATCGAAGAGGCCGCAGGCCGCCAAGCTCGCCGCAACCGCCGCCGCGGGCTCCACCCGATAGGCCGTGACCGTGGAAAGACAAAGACCGATGAACGTGCCGCGCCGCGCCGCCAGCCGGGCAAAGCCGGCCAATTGATCGGGCGACAATCCGGCTTCGAAACAAAATGCGGGGAGATCCTTCACCGCCGCCGTTAACCGGCTCTCGCTAATCCTGTCGCCCATGACGCGAATACGCCGTCGGCTACCGCTCCCCAGGGCAGGGCGGGCAGAGGGTGGAGAAACCGGCATCATGGCCACCGACGCCGGATCGACGCGAACCTCCCCAAAGCTTTCCATCGAAAGAGCTTCCAGGGCTTCGCGCGACAATCCGTCCGCAACCAGACTCAGCGATGAGAATGGAGACAGGGACACAGGGCCTCCGTGTTGATCCGCCGGTGTGGGCCGCACAGGTGGCAGCCGCCTATCGATAAAAAGGGTCACGATGACCGATCGTATCGTGCCCCTATGACTGAATCGTAAATATCTTGTCGAACTTTGCTACTTCAAGCATGCGGCGCACATTTTCAGGCGGGCGTTGAAGCACAACGGCGGCGTTGAAAACCTGGGCCTTTTGCTTGGCGATCAGCAACATTCCAAGACCGGCGGAGTCGATGAACTCGACGCCACTCAGATCGAACTCATAGGAGCCGACTTTGTTCTTCAAAAGCTCATCAAGGAATTCTTTGTACTCCCGATGAAACTTAAAGGTCAGCCGACCTGTGATCTTAATCTTCGCGCTATTGTCTTTGATATCGACTGTATATTGCATCGGGTCCTCGAATGAGCCATCCGGCAGTTTTTACGCGCTGCCGACACCGTATCCCCAGCAGGCCATTCCCAGTGCTTTTCGCACGGGTAACAACCGCCCCTTCATGTTGTGCGCTTTTTCGCCTCGGAAGGCAACCAAACTTAGCAACTGCCCACAATTTAAGGCAAAAAAGCTATTAACTTCTAGGAGAATCAGTCTCTTCCAGGAGTTTATAGCGAGTCATGAGTGGCGCTTGCGTTAACGCAAACAGCATAACGATTGGGATAAAACCGAAAGTCTTCAGTGTAACCCATTGATCGGTCGTCAAAACCCGCCAGGCGATTTCGTTAACGCCCGCCAAAAACAAAAAGAAAGCCGCCCATCGCCACGTCAGCAGAGTCCAGCCCTTCTCTTGAAGCGACATCATCGGGCCGAAGACGACGCGCAAAGGCTGGCGACCGAGCAGCCGCCCCCCCGCCAGAATGAGCGCAAACAAAGCGTAAATCAGCGTCGGCTTCATCTTGATAAAAGTTTCATCGGCGAGCCATAGCGTGAGCCCACCAAAAACGCTCACGAGGACGACATTGACCAGCGGCATTACCGGCATGCGCCGTTCAAGCCGCCACAGCCCGCCAAAACTAACCGCGGAGGCCACCATCAGCACCGCCGTCGCGGTGTAGAGATCGCTACGCCCATAGACGAGAAAGAACAGCAGCAGCGGGCCGAAATCGAGCAGGAGTTTTAGGAGGGGGGAGGGTGGTTGCGGCGAACTCATTAGCTTCACTCCCACTCAATCGTGCCGGGCGGCTTTGACGTAATATCGTAGCTCACCCGGTTAATCCCCGGAACTTCATTGATAATTCGCGTTGCAACCCGCCCGAGGAAATCATGGGGAAAGGGGAAGTAGTCGGCGGTCATCCCATCGGTCGAAGTCACGGCGCGCAAGGCGCAGGCGTAATCATAGGTGCGGGCATCGCCCATCACGCCGACGGTGCGCACCGGTAACAGCACGGCGAACGCCTGCCAGATTTGATCGTAGAACCCGGCCTTGCGGATTTCATCCAGATAGACCGCATCAGCGGCGCGCAGAATATCGAGCTTGTCGCGGGTGATCTCGGAGCCCGGCAGGCGGATCGCCAGCCCCGGCCCTGGGAAAGGGTGACGGCCGACGAGGCTGTCGGGCAATCCCAGTTCGCGGCCCAGCACGCGCACTTCATCCTTAAACAGGTCGCGCAACGGCTCGACCAGCTTCAGGTTCATCCGCTCGGGCAGGCCGCCGACGTTATGGTGCGATTTGATCGTTACCGATGGGCCGCCGGTGAAGCTGACGCTTTCGATCACGTCCGGGTAGAGCGTGCCTTGCGCGAGGAAAGCTGCGCCGCCCACCTTGCGGGCTTCTTCCTCGAACACATCGATAAAGAGCTTGCCGATGGTCTTGCGCTTCAGTTCCGGGTCGGTCTTTCCGGCCAACTCACCCAAGAACAGCGCGCTCGCGTCGCGATGCACTAGCGGGATATTGTAATGGTCGCGGAACAGGGTCACGACCTGCTCGGCCTCGCCCGTGCGCAACAAGCCGTGATCGACGAAGACGCAGGTAAGTTGGTCGCCGATGGCAGCGTGGATCAGCACGGCGGCAACCGAACTATCGACCCCGCCGGACAGGCCGCAAATCACTTTGGCGGTGCCGACCTGGGCGCGGATGCGTTCGATCATCATTTCGCGGAAACCCGCCATCGTCCAGGCACCATGGCAGCCGGCAATATCGCGGACGAAGCGGCGCAGCAGGTGCGCGCCGTCGGGCGTATGCATCACTTCCGGGTGGAACTGCACTGCGTAAATGCGGCGTTCCTCATTGGCAATCGCGGCGAAAGGGGCGTTTTCCGACGTGGCGACGGTGTGGAAGCCGGGTGGCAGCGCCGTTACCCGGTCGCCGTGGCTCATCCACACCGGGTAGCTTTGTCCGACTTGCCAGACGCCCTCGAACAGGGAGCAAGACCCGGTGACGGTGATTTCAGCGCGCCCGAACTCCCGGTGCAGCCCGCCTTCGACCTTGCCGCCAAGCTGCGCGCAGATGGTTTGTTCGCCGTAACAAATGCCGAGGATTGGCACATTCTGC